>NZ_JAVJQN010000167.1:0-7229 GCF_040218245.1 Coleofasciculus sp. E1-EBD-02
GAGTTGTTCTCGTGCCTTTCGAGGCTTTTTTCTGGAGAGATGCTCTAGTTCTGGAAAATTTATCTCGCACCGACTGGATATGTTTGCCGTCCCACTTTTTGTCCTCTGAAGTGACAGCGATATCGCGACGCCCCAAATCGACACCAATTACCTTATCGGTATTTTTTGGGTCTGGAGGGGTGTCCTTAATCTGAATATGCAGATAGAACTGACCGTCGCGGTGCTTACAGAGTTGAGCTGAAGTTGGCTTCCTCCCTTTAAGTTTTCCTTTCTGGTAGTTACCGGGCTTCAAGCTTTGTAGAGACGCGCCATGGCGCGTCTCTACTCTCTACCCTGAACAGTAGCAAGGCTTACCGTCCAGTCGTGTTCACGAAGTCGAAACAAGTCCTTGTCACAATCCATGCTGCTTGGCATAAAGTCTTTGACAGGCTTGCCTTTTTGCCTAGCTACCTTTCGGTTAGCCGCTACTCTGGCACAAGCTCTGACTGCCATATTTGCTACCAAATTGAATTGGCTTTTAATGGTTTGATAAGTCAAAGATTGGATAGCAATCTTGTTGGTCAGTTTTGGATCGGTATGTTCGTTCACGTAGTTACAAGCATCCGCTTTCCGCCTGAAGGGTTGCCTCCAATTTGGTCACCTGTTCAGGAGAGGGTTGAAGCTTTACAACTATCGTGAGGACTTGTTTCATGGCTAACATTATACCAACTAGCGGGAAATAACTGGAAATACTTCGGGCGTTTAGCCGAAGTATTTCCCGCTCTCCCCCTACGGCTTACCTCCACTTCGTTCCGGTTGAAGCCGTAGCTCCTCGCGATTTAGGTGGTAAGAGTTGTGAAGGCTCTACCCTTGTCACCGCCTCCTCAAGTGGCATTTGGCGAACCCGTTGTTTAAAAACATTGGCTTGATAAACCCGTGAGTTTGTCAAGTCTAATCCTGTGAGCCAACCACTTTTCGGGTGATACGCGCCCGTGTCAATATCCAACCATCCTCTACCTTGGGCAATTCGTCCCGGTTGTACTCCTGGCAAGGTAAAGGTAATCGTATGACCAATGATAATTAACTTATCGGTAAAATAAGGCTCTTGAATGCTATGAAATTCGTCTCTAATCCAACAGAATTGTTCTGTCGTTTGCTTTTCCAGGGGTAAACGGGGATGAACTCCAGCATGGACTAACCACGTATCTCCCAAATCGATATGGGTGGGTAAGGTACGCATCCACTCGATATGGTCTTGGCGGACACCATTCTCACCATAACTATTGATGGTACTGTGACCGCCACTATAGAGCCATGCTTGCAGGGCTGGACCATAGATTTCTCCCTGACCCAGGATTTCTAATAGCATTTGCTCATGATTGCCTAGCAAGCAAGGATAAGGGCTTTGCTTGACAAATTCAACAACTTGAGAGCTTTGGGAACCCCTATCAATTAAGTCTCCCAAAAAATAGACTTGATCGTCTTTACTAGGAGCGATCGCATCCAATAAGGTCATTAGGGTATCGTAGTGCCCATGCACGTCACCGATAACAATCCGACGGTGAGTCATTGTTTATTGATCCAAATCCGTGTCGTCAAATAATAAGTAGCACCCATAAACGTTTACTTGCACCAGTTTGGTTACCAAAAGCTGGGCTATTGTGTGCCGAGGTATATTTACCAGGGGTGGTCAAGATTCTCAGGCTTAGGATACTCTATTATCTATTAGTTAAAACAAGTGCTAACATCTATCTTCCGGGTTTCAGAGGAAATTCATCTGTCTTCTCGGAGGTCTCCACCATAGCTGTACTCAGCTTGGTGGCGGGAGGAAACGGGGGGCAGATCTCGACTCCCCTCGATACAAGTGGTCTAGGCAATATATCCATAACTGGTTGGTTTTTCAACAGGTAAGAACTTAAACACTTGCCACTAACGTAGGCATTCCTGCCTGAGTCGGGTCAACTCGGGCTATCTTAGAAGCCCCCGTTATAATCGGTACTCCGATTTAACGGTGGGTTGTTGACTGAATTTCACACCTTTTCCGCTTAGCATCCAGCACGCCATGGATAAATACCAGTTTCCTCGAATCCCAGTCTCTATCCTAATCATCTTCCCCCTATTGTGATTCACAAGACAGTTCGATGTCACCAAAACCTGTGTTAGATTCTCCCTGGGTAATGATTCATGCCCTCCAACAACCCACGAGCTGGACTTGGGTTGAACAAGCCCTAGCTCACCTTGATCTCATTCTACTCGACCATTCCCAATGCGAACGCAAAGCGGCAGGTGTAGCCCTGAATTTAATCTTCCGCTATCCATCGAGTACGCAACTGGTTCGTCAGCTTACCGCGATCGCGCGTGAGGAATTGGATCACTTTGAGCAAGTTAATCAATGGCTGGAACGACGGGGTATTCCCCTAGCGTCCCTATCCCCGTCACCCTATGGCGCTAAGCTAACAGCCCAGATTCGCCGCCATGAACCGGATCGGCTATTGGATTCTTTATTGGTTGCGGCTTTAATTGAGGCTCGCTCTCACGAACGGCTGGGATTACTGGCAACTCACTGCCCTGACCTGGAGTTAGCTGAGTTTTATCAAGGTTTGATGACATCTGAAGCACGACATTACGGGGTTTACTGGGTGCTAGCGGATACCTATTTTGAGCGGGAGGTTGTCAGCCAGAGGTTAGCAGAACTGGCGACGGTAGAAAGTCAGTTACTTAGCACGCTTTACCCAGAACCTCGAATTCACAGTTAAGTAGGGGCTGCTGAATAAGTGTTGTGGTGAGGGAGAGCGGGGGAAGCTGGGGAAGCTGGGGGAGCTGGGGGAGCAAGGGTACATTTTTCCTGAGCAAGGTGATGCCATACTTATGAAGAATACTACCCGATTTCCTTGAATCAAACCCTCTGTCAATAAAGCTCAAAGTATTGATGGGCTTTGCGATTTTGGCTTTGTGCAACAAACCCTACTTAGTCGCTGTTTATTCCAGTAACTGGATGCTGTCCGTAAAACGGTAACGCCTGAGACCAGTGAGGGCGTTTTCCTTGCTGCCAATCCACATAAGCCAAGTCTAATACACTGGTGACACAAGTTCCTAAATTAACGGATACCTCAATGAGTTGATAGGGGAGGTTTTGATTGTCTAGGACTTGTTGCCAGATATCGGGTGTCATCACGGCATCTGGTATAAGTGGCGTCAAGCTAGAACCCTCTGAGGATGGCTGATAGATTGCGGTATACAACTGTCCCCGTCGAGCAGGCATTTGTAGCGCGATCGCTCTTTCGTGTGAGGTTTCCCGATGCTCTTTCCCTTGAAGCGTTGCCGACCAAGCCACGGCTGCCAGGGTGGAAATGGCAAATAAAGGAATATCCAGTTGCTGTGCCAACGTTCGGACTGTTACCACACCAATACGAGTGCCTGTAAAACTGCCGGGACCTTTGGCGACGGCAATAAATGCCACATCTGACCAAGCGTTTGGGAGTAAAAAATCACTCAAGTGTTGATGTAAGTGAGTTGATAAATCTCGTCCCAAATCCCAGGTAGCCGCACGATGATCACTCTGAAAATTACTAATGGCTAATCCGAGTTGGGGACTGGTGGTATGTAGAGCTAAACCGTATTGGTTGTCATTTGTCATTTGTCATTTGTCATTTGTCATTTGTCATCCCTCATCCTCTTCAGTGGTTTCGGGTTTTTTCGGTCGGGGGGCTTCTGGGGGAGCAGGCTCTTTTTTCATGTTTTCTACGGGTACGCCAACAGATTAAGACGGGGGTTCGCTGTCCGATTCAGATGACTCAGCCGATTGGGGATCCTCTGGTGAGGGGGCTGGCGGTTCTGGCGGTTGAGATTGATTTGGGGATGCTGGGGATGAATTAGGTGAAGGTTTAGGGACTGAAGTTGGCGATTTTTTCTCAGAGGAGGGTGATTCTCCAGGAGCGGATGAAGCGTCTTCAGCAGTGGGTGAGGGAGAAGGTTCAACTGAATCTCTTGATTTTTTAGGGAATCCCGGAAAAGAGCGGCGAGAGGGTTTCTGTTCCTGCTCCGCAGCCGGGGCATTTTTGTCCTGGTTGGGTTCAGTCGTTTCCTCACTATCATTAAGTTCGGGATCAGAGTTTAGGGATTCCTCTGGGGATGAAGGTTCAGCCGCTGGTGGGGTTGACAGATTTTGAGACTGATACCAAATCGTTCCCAATCCGACTAAACCTGTGGCAATTACAGCGCCCACTCCTAGTAAAACGGGAGAAACCCCTAAGCGTCGATGCCAAGGCGTATATTGAGTGGG
Organism: Coleofasciculus sp. E1-EBD-02; assembly: GCF_040218245.1. Taxonomy (NCBI): domain Bacteria; kingdom Bacillati; phylum Cyanobacteriota; class Cyanophyceae; order Coleofasciculales; family Coleofasciculaceae; genus Coleofasciculus; species Coleofasciculus sp. E1-EBD-02. The sequence goes on from NZ_JAVJQN010000167.1 coordinate 4,262, forward strand.
CTGGGACTCTCGCTGACGGGAACTGGCTTCCTGTGGTGGGGTTAACGCAATAGTGGCTCCGTTGGTTGTTGATACGGGATTGGAGACGAATACCGGGCTGGATTCAAAGGAAACATCCGGCAACAGGGATAGCCATTCTGCTACCGATGAAGGGCGATAACGTGCCTCAATTGCCATCCCGCGCATGACCGCTTGATTTACAGCAGCACTGAGTTGGGGTTGGAGGTCACGGGGAGCGGGCATAGGTTGACGTTCCCGGATAACGGCAGGTGTGGGGATTTGGGCAGTTAACAGGGTATAGAGAGTGGCGGCTAACCCGTAAACATCGGAGGCTGGGGTGCGTTTTTCTTTGATTAAATACTGTTCTAAGGGGGCATAGCCCTCAGACAGCATGTTAGTGTGGGTTTGAGTTGTATTCAGGCTAAATTCCCGGGCAATGCCAAAGTCGATGAGGACAACTTGGTGGGTGCCTTCGCGCCGGATGATATTGGCAGGTTTAATATCTCGGTGGAGTAAACCTTTTTGATGGACTACGGTTAAGGCGTCCCCAATTTGGCGGATGTAATGAATGGCGGTGGCTTCACTGAGGGGTTTTCCGGGAAGTAAAATCTCTTGTAAGGTCTGACCGTCTACATAGTCCATTACCATGTAGGGCCACCCTGCTTCCACAAAGAAGTCACTGACTCGGACAATATTGGCATGGGTACACAAGGCGAGGCGTCGTGCTTCATCCTGGAATAGGCGCTGAAACCGAGAGCAATCGGGGTTACGATGCATGGACTCGTCTAGGGTTTTAATCACCACCACCTGACCTAAATAGTGATGGGTGGCTTTATAGGTGATGCCAAAGCCCCCTCGTCCTAGTTCTTGCTCTAGAGTGTATTTGCCACCCTGTAGGGTTTTACCAACTAACGAGTTCATACACTGACCTGATGATTGGGAAAAATTGTCAGTTCAAAATTCACTTTAACTCAGAATTTATCGATTGAGGGATAAGGTGTCAGGGAATGCGAACGATGGGGGATATGGGGAAGCAGGGGAAGCAGGGGAAGCAGGGGGAGCAGGGGGAGCAGGGGGAGCAGGGGTTGTAGAGACTCCTCCGGTGGAACGTCCGAAGGGTTAGAGAATTCTGAGTTAACCCATAACTATGGGTGGGGATGGGTTAAGCTAGTTTCCCTCAGGACTTAGGCAATTTGAGTATTCAAACCTTATTTATAGTGGTAGGTGGGCATTGCCCACCCTACTAGCGTGGCAAGCTTAAAACAGTGGTCAAGTATTTTCAAGGAACCCTTATGAGAGTAGCGATCCAGAAAAATTTTACCCACAACTTTAAGCTTGCCAGCCTACTACATATAGAAGAGTGTGCGTAAGTCCTGTCCCTATCTCCATCATAGAACTAGCACTTCGGATCAAGCACTTCGGATCAAGCCATTGTCGATGAGAAGTTTTAACATATCCCCCCTGAGAACGCGACATCAGTGAAGCAACAGAGTTTACGACAATGGTTTCGATGGCTGACTCGGTGGATTCGCCGCATTTTTCAGAAACCAGAAACGTTCCAACCAACGTTTCTGGTTCTTGAGCGTACCTATTCGGCTGATGAATCCATCGTGCTTTTGTCCGTCGAACGAGACGCGCCCGGTGCTGTAGGAACCTGGTATCTACTGAATCAACACAATCCCCGTCACAATCTGCTGATTACCCTTGACAACCTGGCGGCGATTCGATTGGCTCTGGATGCCAATTCATTCTCTGATAGGGATACGTCCATCTTAGAGCTATCGTTAGCCCAGGAAGACCAGATGTTTCGGACTCATCGGTTTAGTGTGCAGTGGATTATTAAGTTGAAGAGTTCGCGCAAGGTTTTTCATTTGATTGGAACCTGGGATCTTGACCTACAAGGCGATACCTGGGACCCTAATACCAGTGCATTTACCATTGGTCGTTTGGTGGTGCGAGAGGCGTTAAACTTACCTCCGCTTCCGGGAGTGTCGTGGCGTTTTCGCATGTCTGAGTTTCCCTGGATTGAGAGTTTACAGAGCTATAGCAAGATGGTATTGGGGGATAACCATAATTGTTATACCAAGAAGTTGAATCTGAAAGAACTTAAGGAACTTAGAGATGAAATTGAACGGGGGCGAGGTGATAGAAAACGTCATAAATCATAACTTATAAATTATGATGTCAAGCTTTTCTCTTATTAATCATAACGACCTCTTAACCTTACGCCAAGTCGTTCACGTAAATTAGACGGGAACTTAATTCTGAATATATTCTCTCAAACCTGCCTTGACAACTAGCATCCAAGCTTAACTTGTCACCAATGCTCCCTTGACAACTGGCATACAGGCTTAACTTGTCACCAATGGGCGCTGGTTCACTTGGCACTCTATCATCTGAGTCGGGGGGAGATAACGCTGTCGCAACTGCTGGACACTGCTGCTACTGCTACAGGCATTTATCATCATCACTTGCAGCGTCATTGGGCAACCTTGGAACCTAGACTCCGCACTTCAAATTGAAGTACAAAAAACTACATACCGGATCAAGGCAAAAAGTCCGAAAAATTAAACCAGGGTTTTTCGTATTTAGTGTGCTAAATTGTTAGTTTAATTTGCCCAAATATTTGACAGCAATAGCTTTAACTATTTTTACCCGGATTTCAAGATAGTTTTGAGGCAATGAAAAGCTAAAGTCCTTGCTTGGTAAGCTATCTAGTCCATTAAGACTGATAGTTTAGCACACTAAGATTGGAATAACCGTAAATATACACTACTAAAATCGGAAATAAAATTATCAAAAAATCAAACTCAAAAATTAGAGCAAGTCAAAGAAGCTTCGCCTTTAATTGGAATTATGCATTCATTAAAAGAAGAATTGCATCAAATATTTGAAGAAAGTCAAAACCTGGGAGAGGGAACTTTAAAATTAATTGATTGGTTAGACAAGGCTCAAATTTACTATAAAA
>NZ_JAVJQN010000202.1:0-11634 GCF_040218245.1 Coleofasciculus sp. E1-EBD-02
CGGTGCAAAGTGCAAGACCGTGGCACCTAGTCGAGTGGCTGCTTCTTGGGGGGTTAAACTAGACATTGCCTGACTATATCAGAGAAAATGTCTAGTTATGTCACTAATTGTCTAGATATTTACGGACTGTTAGTTAACCCTTTTCTCTATTCACCAACGAATGACAAATGACAAATGACGAATGACGAAACGTTCAGATTGGACGCTACTTCACGCCCGTCTTCATCAAACGCTACGGCAAAGGCAGCTATTAGCGCCAAGTTGTCCTGTTTTGGTGGCGGTATCGGGGGGACAAGATTCCCTCTGTTTAATGAAACTGCTTTTAGATTTGCAGCCGAAGTGGAAATGGCAATTAGCGATCGCGCATTGTGATCACCGTTGGCCCGCAGACAAGGGGCTGGCAGATCACATTCAACAAGTGGCTCAGAGTTGGGCGATTCCTTTTTATCTGGAAGTTGCGGATCAAGTGACTACAAGTGAGGGAGCGGCTCGACAATGGCGTTATCAGGCACTCGGTAAGATTGCTCAAACCTATCAATTTCAATATGTAGTCACGGCTCACACCCAGAGCGATCGCGCGGAAACGGTTTTGTATAATCTGATTCGAGGTACGGGAGTTGATGGTCTCCAATCGCTGACCTGGCAACGTTCTTTAGTAGCCGGGGTACAGCTAGTACGCCCGTTGCTAGAGGTTACCCGTAGAGAAACGGGGGAGTTTGTGGAGCAACAGCACCTCCCGGTTTGGTTGGATGCCTATAATCAAGACCTTCGCTATGCTCGTAATCGCATTCGCCAAGAGGTACTGCCTTATCTAAAAACTCATTTTAATCCGAGGGTGGAAACTGCTCTGGGTCATACAGCGGAACTGTTACGCGCTGAGGTGGAGTATCTAGAGACGGCGGCGCGATCGCTACGAGAGCAAGCCATGGGTTCTACGAGTGAGAATGAACCCACTACGACGCTCAAACTCAATCGTTTAATCTTACGACAAGCTGATCTCGCCCTACAACGTCGTGCGATTCGCCAGTTTCTGACGATCGCCCAACCGACGGCTGCCAATTTTGAGCAAATTGAAGCGATTACGGCTTTAATTGATGCGCCCAATCGCTCTCGCACTTCATCCTTTCCCGGAGGAGCAAGCGCTCAAGTCGAAGGGGATTGGATTGTTTGGCAAACCAGTCTAGCGGACTAAGCTGTCACGCTTTCCCCACACCCTATACCCGACACCCAACACCCCACACCCCACACCCCACACCCGACACCCAACACCCGACACGCCACACCCTCAGCTCTAAGAAGCCGCCAGTTCTGGTGATTCCACCATGCTATCAACCGTTTGCCGCATTTCGGAAATTGCTTGGAGTTGATAATCGCCAACTTCCTGAATTTGATTCAGGGCTTCTGCGATCGCGTCGAGGATTTGGCGAATTTGATTCAGAGCCTCTTGCTTGGGCGGTAAGAGTTCTTGATACAGATTTACTTGACTCCACAGTTCAGCGACTTCCTGTTTCATCGAGTGCCAGTTTTCTTCCAAGTTTTGTAACTCAGAGCGTTTGGCTTCTTGCTCACTTTCTTGCTGAGTCAGCATTTCCTCGGCTTGGCTAATGCTTTGGCGCATTTGCTCAACTTGGTTTTCCAGTTTTTCCAGTTCGCTTTCCTGCTGTTGTCGCTGTTCCTCAAGCTGGTTTAAGACGGGACCGAGGTCGATTTTATGGGTATCGGTGCTACTCCCTTCACTAATTCCCTGGCGACGGCGTAAGACTCGATTATGCTGATTGAAAATCTCTTCTCTCTCCCGCAGGTTGCGGCGTTGACCGACGAGGGTTTCATCCAACATCTGGTAGCGGTCTTGCTCATCCGCTAACTCACTTTCCAAACTAATGCGATCGTACTCACTCGCATCATTAATTTTATCTTGCAGTTCTTCAACCGCTTGGCGCTGGAAGGTGAGTTCCTCCTCCTGGTCGTTGACAAAGCGCACCACTCTCTCCAAATCTTGCTGTAAATTTTGCACGATTTCCTGGAGTTCACCCAGGGGCATATTTTCCAGCGCTTGAATGTCAACCTCTTGACTAATTTTGACATCGGCTGAACTGGTCGCTAAACGAGCAAGCTCTTGATGTAAATCCTGATGAGTTTGAAGTTGCAGGCTGAGTAGATGTACAGATTCCTGCTTCATCTCCAAGGCATTCCGCTGCACCTTCAATTCCGCTTGTGCCTCTTCATAAGAGGTTTGAACTTGCTCTAACTCTTGCTTACGCTGGTGAATGTCCTCAGTTTGCTCGTCAATTTCGGTTTGGCGTTGCTCTGCTTGTTGGCGCTGATTGTCTAGTTTTTGCCAATCACTATCTAGTTCTGACTGCTGTTGATCAATGATGTCAAACGCTTGATTCAACTGTTCCCGCACAGTATCTGTAGGAGCGACAGCTGTCGAGAGGCGATCGAGCAACTCCTGCATCGCCGCAACATCGTCCTCACTTAAACCCGAAGTTTGTTGCAGCTGTTCTTTTTGCTCATCCCAACGCCGCTGTTCACCGCGCAGATGTTCCCAAGCGCCTTCTAGTTCCTGTTGTTTTCGATCAAACTCCTCTCTGAGGCGTTCAGTTTCCTCTTTCGTACTTTCTAAGTCTTGACGCTGCTGATCGATTTGTTCAGCCTCTTCCTCCATGGCTTGCATCTGTTCCAACCGCGCTTCCATTTCCATCTCGCGACGGTTGAGTTCTTGGCTTTGATACGTTAAGGACTGTTTCCACTGTTCAATTTCTTCTTCTTGACTTTTCGCCTTGTCCAACAGACGCGAAAAATTTTGTAAGATGCTCGCCAGTCTCGTCCCGGCTGGCTCAACTTCGCCTTGAATCCGATTGTTACTGACATTGACAATTGCCAAAGCCCCATCGCTCATACCACCGGCTTCGTCTCCTGGGATGATTTCATCACCTGGGACAGCGCTCCAACTCTGATCATTCCGCTGACAAGCCAGCAGTTTGAGTTCGGTCTTACTGCCGCCAAAAGGGCCAGTTTTCTGCTTTTTGACTTCTGCTAGATACAGCACACTGATCGTCCTCTTTACTTGTCTTGTGCCCAATTCTTGACTAAGCCAACCTGAACTAAATCTTAGTTGATTGGGTTGCTGGTCGCACTGCTCCTGATGTTCTCAGAGCTAACCCTGATTGATAGACCGAGCAGCTTTGTCTACAATGCTAGCTTTTAGAAAGTGACAGAGGTAGCCGTGTCTTGGATTATTGTCCTGAATCTAAGCTACCACCGGATAGTCCTGACGGATCGAGAAATGCTACATATCTCCAACTCAACCCTCCTTAAAGGGCAAGTTTAGGTAAGCTAGGAACAGAGTAGCCTTGGCTGATTGAACCCCTATTCCTCACCATCTTCGCGCCCTATAATCAGTAGCGCGGGGTAGTTGAAGTTTATTGAACGAAGCCATTCTCGATGCATGACTTTGGCTGTATTACAATTAGTGATGAATTTCTATAAGAGATTATAAGTCCTTGGCTGGTACAGACACCAGCTTTTTGCTCGATCCTACTCCATTGGCTATAAAATTTTAGCTTCAATAACTCGATTGCTGTTTTCTGGTTACTGTTTTAGGAGTATGCTTAGCCTTGGCTTAAGAGACCCCTCGTTGGACAAGCTGCATTGTTTTGTTGTTGAATTTAGCTAATTCGTCTCCTGAAGCCATTGCCTTGTCCCTGTATCCTAGCCAACCCTGCTAATTGGTGATTAACGCCAGCGATCGCTCACCGCCGTCCAACCCGCCTGATCACGCCTGATCAGGAGGTGTTACAGCAAGTCGAATCCTCAATTATACTGATTACATGGAGGTTTTGATTGACTCTTCTTCTATAAATTTCAATGGCTCTATTGAGCAACGTTAAATTTAAAGTTCAAATTGCTCTGTTGAAACACATCCGTTAAATGATCCATTCCAACCTAATTGGATGATATCTTAACATGGTCAGTCAGCGGTGGTGGTAAAGCATCAAGTTGGGGTTGAGGTTAAGATGGCAGGCAACTTGGTAACCCAACAGACCATTCGCGCCTCAGCATTGAACGCAAGGTTTTAGGAGTACATTTTCCTTAAAATGCAGGGAACGTTAAATGAAATTGATATCCGCAGTATCCTGCAACTGATCGAACTAGGTCAGCGCACAGGAGAACTTTTAGTTGAGGCGCAAAGCTTCCACACCAATAACCCTGGTAGTGATGTGACTCATCAATTTATCCAGGGACGCTCTCACCTCGCGACCCCACCCCGCCGCCCTGGACCCTTTTGGTTTGTTTTTTTTCTCAACGGACAAATTGCTTATGCGGCAAACAGTGACCCCAGTTTGTCTCGACTGCGCGATTACCTGCGTCGCTATCGAGCTGAAGCCGCTTTGGATGACATCGAAGAACCGTCGATTGCTTCGACCAATGCCCCCGAATATGGCTATCTTTGGGCGTTGCTAGAAAAGCATATTATCACGCCAGCTCAAGGGCGCAGCATTCTCCACAGTATGGTACATGAAACCCTATTTGACCTGTTGAGCCTCCACAATGGATATTTTGTCTTCGAGGTGGGTCCAGCCTTAGCGCCCCAACTCACCACCTTGGAAATTGCCCCCCTAGTGACCAAGATTATGAAGCAAGTCCAGGAGTGGAAGCAGTTTCATCCCCATATCCAATCCCCTAATCAATGCCCACTGATTACGGATGAAACGAAATTAAAGGCAGCATTACCGGAGAATGCATTTAGAACCCTCAAACGGTGGGCAAATGGCAAGAATTCTCTGCGACAGATGGCTCGCTATCTCAATCGTGATATCCTGACTGTCACCCGAGCCATTTACCCCTATATCCAAAGGGGTTGGATTCAATTGCTGACGTCAGCACCTCAACAAACCCTCGCCGTTCGACAACCTTGGGAATCCACTCGTGCAGATCATGCACCCTCTGTAGTCTGTATTGATGATGACAAGGCAGTTGGCAAAACCGTCGAGTATATGCTGCAAGCCCAAGGATATGAAGTAACGGCAATTCAAAATCCTCTCAAAGCTCTCAGCTTACTCTTCCAAATCAAACCGGCTCTAATTCTCTGTGATTTAGTCATGCCCCAACTCGATGGATATGAACTGTGTGGCATGTTACGACAATCGACGACATTTCGACAAACTCCAATCATTATGCTGACGGGCAAAGATGGCTTTATTGACCGTGTGAGAGCTCGCATGGTAGGCTCAACGGACTATTTAACTAAACCGTTTGGAGCCAGTGAGCTGTTGATGTTAGTGGAGAAATACGTGGGTCCGGGAGATCCGGAAAAAATGAGTTTCGATAGTTCCCGCCAAGTCCTAGAGGAGGAGGTCAAGGCAACCGATATTACTAAATCAGCATCGGCTTAACAACAGCGATCATCATGTAACACCCAGGAAGGTAATTCTTCCGCTACAATCACCTCATAGACTCATACAGCGATACGCCCTAGCTCCATTTAGCAGTTAAGCCTGTCACAATAGAGAAAGGGATCAGTTCAGGATGAAGCTACCATAAAGGATACATTAATCATTACTCTATCTATGTTTAAGGGTATAGCTCAACGATACAGCTCAGTTCACGTTCAAAATTCGTGCGCTTATTGGCAAGTCAGGTAGGGGGTTATGAGTACAGTTTTGGTTGTAGAAGACAGTTTGGCACAGCGACAGATGATCTCAGACCTCCTCAAAGGCAGTGGGTTGACGGTCTCTGTGGCAAGCGATGGAGTGGAAGCCTTAGAACATATTCTGCAGTCTCGTCCTGATGTAGTGGTATTGGATATTGTTATGCCTCGTATGAATGGGTACGAGGTCTGTCGTCGTTTAAAGGCTGATCCCAAAACCCAAAATGTACCCGTGGTCATGTGTTCTTCAAAAGGCGAAGAATTTGATCGATATTGGGGCATGAAGCAAGGGGCAGATGCTTACATCGCCAAGCCCTTTCAGCCCACCGAGTTGATTGGCACAGTCAAACAGCTACTCAGGTCATAAATTATAGTTAAGACTCTAGCTGCGAATGGTTGGAAATCCGGATTTTTTAACAGATACTGGTCAAGATCAAGCCCCAGAATTGCAAGAACTAGAAAGTCCTGAGGGTGAATTACACTTGCGATTTTACGTCCCTTCTGGTATGGAATTTGCTTTACCAGCGACTGGGATCAAAGAAGTGCTTGAGCCATCTCCCAACCAGATCACCCCGATCCCTAATGCTTCCCCCTTATTATTGGGGACAATCAATATGCGAGGTCGGGTTATATGGGTTGGTGATCTGGGTCAATTTCTGGGAGATGCGATCCCTGTGAATACAGACCGATCAGAAATTCCCGTCATTGCCATCGAAGATCAAGATACAATGCTCGGTTTAGCAGTGGAGCGAATTGTGGACATGGATTGGTTAGATGTGGAGCAATTACAAATGGCAATGAATGTTCCTGATACGATGGCACCTTTTTTAAAAGGAGAGTGGTTATTAGATCCAGAATCTAATCAATTTTTACGGCTTCTCGATCAGGTGGCAATTCTACGAGCAGCGCGGTGGGCAGCATGAATAAACAGTAAAAGAAAGGAAAAAGAGAGCAACCTTTTGTTTGTTACTTTTTCCTGGTGAGCAAAGGGAGGAGGTCAATGGCATCAAGTACAGATTACGTTCAGGAATATACACAAGCACAAACGGCTTACGCACAAGGTAAATACCAAGAAGCTGCCGATCTTATTAGTCGGTTGATTGAAGAGTATCCCGATGATCCAAGTGCTTTGTTACTTAAGGGTCATATCTGTTGCTATGGTCTACAGCAGTACGATCAAGCACGGGAACACTATGAGCAAGTTCTTAATTTAACGTCTGAACCTGATTTTATCGAATATGCCCATAAAGGTCTAGAAGATGCTAATCAATTGTCCAGTGAATTCGATCCTGCCGATTCACCCCCATCCACAGAGGATTTCGATAACAATTTCCACGATATTGATGAAACCGACGATTTGAATGAGATACCTACATTAGAAACCTGGCAAGACTCGGAAGCGATTGATGAGTCTATTGATGAGTCTGAGGATTTCGATTTAGGGGCTTTAGATTTGGATGAAGTGGGAATAGAGGATGATTTTGACTCAACCTCATCTTCGCCCTTTGCCGAACCCCTGGATAGTTCAGCTATTGAATCAGAGACGACGGACGAGCCAAGTTCTGTAGATGAATCCAATCCATTTGCCTTGTCCGGTTTAGACGAAGAAAGTGGTGATGTTGACAATCTTTATGAGTCATCGAGTGATTTTGATCTAAATGACAACCCCTTTGCTGAGGTAGACTATGAAGATTATGAGTCATCGAGTGATTTTGATCTAAATGACACCCCCTTTAGCGAGGCAGATTATCAGGAAAACGTTGAGGAAACAGCGAGTGATTTTGATCTAAATGACACCCCCTTTAGCGAGGCAGATTACCAGGAAAACGTTGAGGAAGCAGCGAGTGATTTTGATCTAAATGATACCCCCTTTAGCGAGGCAGATTATCAAGATCAGTTTGAGGAACCAGCAAGTGATTTTGATTTAAATGACACCTCCTTTAGCGAGGCAGATTATCAGGATCAGTTTGAGGACTTTTCAGCGGAGTCGGAGGATGATACGGCGGCAACATTTGTCATGCCTCCCGGTAGCGCCCCTGAATTTGAAGATGCTGAGGAGCAGAGTCCACCCTCTTATTCTTATGAGTCAGAATCCCATTTCAATGAAGACTTATCGGACGTTGATCAGGAAATGGAGGATTGGCATGGTGAATCGATTGACGAGTCATATCCAGACCACCCCGTTTATGAAGACGAAACCCTACTGATGAATTCAGGGGAGTTGGGGGAAAGTTTACCAACGGATACCGATGAGTTTGACTATTCGGCTGAGGAGACGGATGAGGCGATTGAAGCATTTGAAAGCCAGGACTACACTCAGGATGAATCAGACTTCGATCAAAATGGATTTAACGCTCCCGATGATCACTTCGACTTTGAGAACTTTGACGATGCTTTCGGCAATGACTCATTCACTATGGATGAAGTTGCTGAGGCTGATGCTGAGAACTTCTCAGAACTGGAAACGGACAAAGACTTTTTAGACGCTTTTGATGTATTTGAAGATGATTTAGGCTCTCTTCCCGATTTCGCCATAGATGATCAGGATGAATTAGCTGAGTCGGGCGCGAGTGAATCAGATTTTGATGTTTTAAGCAACAGCGGAGTCATACCAGCAGGTGGCGAAAGTGAGGGAGTTAGCGAAAATGGCGATGCCGTCCGAGATAGTGTAGCGGCTCACCAGCAATCGGCTCAGGAGTATCGCTCAGTTGATAGTGATGAAGAAATTTTCAGTATTGGTAGCTCAACTGAACAACTCCCAGTTTTTAGTCAAGCCAAAGAGGGGGGACACGAGGCGATTGTTAATGTTGATCAAGGGTGGCTGGCTCCCTTTGAAAATGCTTCCCTCCATCATAAACAGTGGATTATGGCGTTTGCGGCTGGGATTGCCTCCGCTTTTGTTGTTGCCTTAGTCAGTTTTTCGGCACAAAGTATTGCTGCGCGAAGTTCAGTACCAGAAGGGCAAGCTCAACCCGCGATCGCGAATCTCAAATTTGCCCATGCTTTAGCCAGTGGTGCAGCATTTGCGGCTAGTTTTGGCATTACCCTGTTTCTGGGTCGGATTACCACTCGCCAGATTCAACAAGTCACAGTGGATTTACAAACCCAGTTTGATGCCGTTGCTCAGGGAAATCTTAATGTCAGTGTCCCCATTTACTCCGAGGGAGAACTGGGTCAACTGGCTTCAGGTTTCAACCAGATGGCGCGAGTAATTCTAACCACCACCAGCGAAGCCACCCGAAAAGCAGAAGAACAAGAGCAAGCCAAAGAAGACCTGCAACGTCAGGTGATTCGATTGCTCGATGATGTAGAAGGAGCTGCACGCGGGGATTTAACGGTACAAGCTGAAGTAACAGCCGACGTTTTGGGAGCAGTGGCTGACTCCTTTAACCTAACCATTCAAAATTTGCGGGAAATCGTTCAACAAGTAAAAGATGCCGCCCGTAAAGTGACCAAGGGTTCGACTGAAAGCGCGGCATTTGCTGGCAGTTTATCCAATGACGCCTTGCGCCAAGCCGAGGAACTGGCGGTTACCCTCAACTCCGTTCAGGTGATGACCGACTCCATTCAGCGAGTCGCTGAAGCCGCCCGGGAAGCCGAGGAAGTTGCCCACACCGCTGCGGATGTCGCCCACAGAGGCGGTCACGCGGTAGAACATACGGTGGCAGGTATCTTGCAAATTCGGGAAACTGTAGCAGAAACTACGCGGAAAGTCAAGCGATTGGCTGAGTCTTCCCAGGAAATTTCCAAGATTGTCGCCGTAATTTCTACAATTGCATCCCGAACCAACCTGTTAGCGCTCAATGCCAGTATCGAGGCAGCTCGAGCTGGAGAGGCGGGTCGAGGGTTTGCCGTCGTTGCCGATGAAGTGCGGCAACTGGCAGACCGTTCAGCCAAGGCACTCAAAGAAATTGAGCAAATCGTCATGCAGATTCAAAGCGAAACCGGTTCGGTGATGACGGCGATGGAAGAAGGCACCCAGCAGGTTATTGATGGAACCAAACGGGCAGAGCAAGCCAAACAAGCATTGGAAGATATTATCCAAGTGTCCAATCGCATTGATGCGCTGGTGCGGGCAATTAAAGCGGATACGGTGGAGCAAACCGAAACATCCCGTGCTGTTGCCCAAGTCATGCAATCGGTTGAACTAACTGCCCAAGAAACCTCTCAGGAAGCCCAACGGGTATCCAGTGCCTTGCAAAACTTAGTTGGTGTGGCACGAGATCTACTCAATTCTGTAGAACGTTTCCGTGTGGAATCAAATGAGAGCAGATAGTCCTTGGACAGTGAACAGTGACAAATGACAAAGGACAAATGACAAATGACAAATGACAAATGACAAATGACAAATGACAAATGACAAATGACGAATGAATGAAACCTCTTCCTCTAGCTTGGGATTGTGGCTCCAGCGCTTGCTAGCTGCCATTTTATTAGGCGGTCAAGTCATCGTTCATCTTCTCGGTGGCAAAATCTACCGACGCAATACCCTGGAGCAAATGGCAGTCGTCGGTCCGGATTCACTCACCATTGCCCTGATCACGGCTACTTTTATCGGTGCCGTGTTTACAATTCAGGTAACGCGAGAATTTATTAACTTTGGGGCAACTACAGCCATTGGAGGGGTTTTGGCACTGGCATTGAGCCGGGAACTTGCGCCTGTGTTAACGGCTGTGGTGATTGCCGGACGAGTGGGTTCAGCATTTGCGGCTGAGATTGGCACGATGCGCGTGACTGAACAAATTGACGCACTTTATATGCTCAAAACCGATCCCATTGATTATTTGGTCATCCCTCGTGTCATTGCCTGCTGTCTAATGCTGCCGTTATTGACAATTCTCTCAATTATTCTTGGCATGACGGGCGGCGTATTGATTGCTATTAATCTTTACAATATTCCTCAATCTGTCTTTCTGGATTCCGCCCGGAATTTCCTGGGAATCTGGGATTTGTTTACGGCGATGATTAAAGCCGCTGTATTTGGGATGCTGATAGCCGTCATTGGCTGTAGCTGGGGATTAACCACTAGTGGTGGAGCCAAAGGAGTTGGTCAATCCACGACAACGGCAGTCGTCACGGCTTTACTGGCAATTTTCATCACTAACTTTTTTTTGTCGTGGCTGATGTTCCAAGGCACAGGCAGTGCAGTTCTGTAGTTAGAGGTATATTAAAATAGATCATTTGTGTCGATAAACAACGGGAATTTAGTCTAGTGACCTCTGCTACTTCTTCATCTTCATCAACCCAAACCATCGAACTTGCCCCTAGCTACGCGATTCCTTTGGTATTGGTTCTGGGCAGTATACCGATTGTGCTGCTCCAAATTTGGGTCGGTTTACTCATTGCTCTTTTCGGGTTATTTTTAATGATTCAAGCGGTAACCATCCGTCTGCAATTTACCGAAACCGCATTGGATGTCTATCGTTCCCAGACTTTAATTCGCCGTTTTCCGTATAAAGACTGGTCAAATTGGCGAATTTACTGGTCATCGTTTCCAATCCTTTTCTATTTTAAGGAAGTGAATAGCATCCACTTCTTGCCAGTTTTATTTGATCCCAAACCGCTTAAACGTTGCTTAGAGGAGCGCTGTCCCCAGATTTGAGTCGAGTTTAAAATTAACCCTTAGGCTGGAGAACACCTTGTATCGAAGGCTCTCTTACCGGGTAACTCATTGAGAGAATAATCCCACCCCACCGTTTAAGGGTCGGGAGTGTCAATCCTTATTAGATATTAATTATTCAGTCAGGAACCCCATAGAAGACAGCCAGCGGCTTGCAGATTACCCGCTCTTTGAGAGGGAGGGAAGCTTGCCCCACCTGACCAGAAGGCTAGAACGTCCTAGCAGCCGTTATTAGGGAGAGTTTAAGTTCTCACCTTGGAATGCGTGCCAGTTCCAAGCCCTGAAATCTCAGCATTAAACAGGTGTACAAGGGTTAAGCCAGTGTGCTGGGAAAAGTACCGCCTAATAACCACTTCGAGGC
>NZ_JAVJQN010000203.1:0-48539 GCF_040218245.1 Coleofasciculus sp. E1-EBD-02
CGGTGCAAAGTGCAAGACCGTGGCACCTAGTCGAGTGGCTGCTTCTTGGGGGGTTAAACTAGACATTGCCTGACTATATCAGAGAAAATGTCTAGTTATGTCACTAATTGTCTAGATATTTACGGACTGTTAGTTAACCCCCCTTCACCCCCTCACCCCCTCACCCTCTCACCCCCTCACCCCATCTCCCTGGGAACCCTGGCGACTAGCAGGGTATTGCTGATTTTTATCTCCCCACGCTAAATTTCATCAAAACTTTACTTAAAGCGCCAGGTTGAAGGTGTGAGGCTTTACATAACTTTAGTTAGGGTATTGAATGAAAGCCAAGTTGTGAGTATTTAGGGCTTGGCATCAACAAGGAACTAACGCAGGAAACAGGGTGTAGTTAAGATGTGTAGCCTTCCGCACAATTATTCAGTCTCTACAGATAAAGGAATGCGTAAGTTCTGGACAAGTTTTTGTAAAGATTGCTGAAATCAAGGTAATCGCACTGAATGTACCAGTAGGGATTGAGCCGCTAACAGTGATTGTACTGCTCGAAACACTAATCTTCGAGCCAGAAGGCAAAATCTCAACCACCGATCGCAGGAGCCTAAAACCGATGAATAGGCATAAGCAGTGGAAAAAGGCATGTTTCAAAGTGACGACTTGGGTTTTATCCGAGATCGTTTTAAATGTGTTGGGATTGGATGATTTGGCTGACTATAGTGAATTTATTTTTGATCCAGAGGTGATCGTCTCTCAATATCATTCTGTAATTCTAGTGGCTCCCCCTCACCCGCCAGAAGTTGAGCAAGATTCGCTGTTTGGTCAAACAATCTGCGATCGCGTCGAGTTAGTTTAAGTCATTCGTCATTTGTCATTCGTCATTCGTCATTCGTCATTCGTCATTCGTCATTTGTCATTTGTCATTTGTCATTCGTCATTTGTCATTTGTCATTCGTCATTCGTCATTTGTCATTTGTAACAACCTGAACGTTTAGTCTAATACTTTGTCCAGGAACTTAATGTTCAAACTCAAGACATTTGATCTGCCAATTCTGCCCGAATACGGCAACAGCCGCTACATAATCTGATGCGGGGGTTAGGGGAAAAATCGACCAATGAGACGCCGCGTTAGAGTCTCCCGCGATACTCAGCAATTTAGCCGACTCTCCGGGCATCAGAGCGACTTCAATGTCTGATAACTTGGCTAACCCATCACCTGTTGCTTTTAAATAGGCTTCTTTGCTTGTCCAACCGTTGAAAAACGCGAGTTGTTGCTGATCCCCAGCCAGAGTCCGAATCGCAGTATATTCTTTTGGTGTAAAGAAACGTTGTGCGAGTTTCTCTGCATCAGGCATCGGACGCCGATATTCAAGATCGATCCCCAGGTCAAGAGTTAATGATAGAGCATATAAGGCTAATCCATGAGAATGAGAAAGATTAAAACCCAATGTTTGATTAGGGTTGCTGGTTGTGAGCGTGGGTTTGCCACGGGGACTATAGTCAAATTGGATTTGATTAGGCGGTTGATTTAAATAGCGACCTAAGATTGTCCGTAAGATCCCCCGACCTGCAATAAAATGGTTGCGATCGCGCTCAAAGTAGAATCGCTTTGCCCGTTGCTGTTCATCTGGGGAAAGGAGTTGTGCGAATCTCTCGATCTGTGCGATCGGTTGATTGAGATCCGCCCGCCAGACATGGATCTCCTGGGTAGAGAGGACTAAGGTAGAGGGTGGAGGATACCAAAGACGTTTCCCAGTGGTCATAACCTACACCAATCTAAAAATAAAAGGATAGCGGTAGGGTTGGTTAGGATCATCCGTCACGAACAAAATGACAATGGGGATCGCCACAGAAATAACCACTGAACTCAAAAAGATTGAGCCATGGCACAGGGCGGATAAAAGTTTGCGTTGATCGAAATCATGCTGATTAGTCATTAGTAACTCCTAGTATTAGTAAGCTGTTATGCATTTAAATTGGGTATTATAGCAGTAGACACATCGATTAGGACTTTCCGAACTGTTGTAGAGACGTTCCGCCGGAACGTCTCTACTAAATGATGTGTCCTAACCGCTATGGCGGTTGCTATAGTAGCGAGCAAGATGCTCGCACTCCAAGGATTTTGCCCTTGTTGGCATTAAGGTTTAAATGCCGAACAGCTTAGGTTGGTGGAAATAAACTTAACCCTATTAAGTCATGTTGACAAGCCTTAAATCCTTACATAAACGTAGCTTGCTTCTCCCGAAGCGAGTATGACGAATGACGAATGACGAATGACAATCCCCACCATTCACTTTAATTGTCCCCACCTACTTATTCACTCTGGTTCACTAACGGGTAGTTGTTCATCGGCAGGCTTGGACACTTCCAGGGGAGCAATGACGGTTAATCCCTGGGGAATACATTCAATCGTGACTGGAGTTGTGCCAATAATTTCCCCATCGACAACCACTTTTTGGGGAGGATTGGTGTTGACTTTAATTTGTCCCGTCCGTAAACAAATTGTATCCTCTCGACGGGCGGCTCGCCGCATCAATGCTGCACCGAGTAAATCCACGATCGCATCCATGGCTTCGATTTTGGTGTTTTGAGTATTAATCGTGACTTCCAATAACCCATCATTGGCAATGACTTGTCCCATCCCCTGTGCCATCAGAGAGGTTGGCGGTGCAGCATTGGCGATGGTAATGGCGGCGGCTTGACATTGACTGGTAATCCCAGCAATCTCTAATTCTGTCTCAAAAACGTTGTGTTCGTTGAGTTGCTGCATCCCTGCCAAAATATAGGCTAAGACGCCTAGGCGTTTTTTTGCCTCTCGATCTGCTCGTTCTACGGTTTCGGCTTCAAAGCCAATCCCAGCCAGTAAAATCATCGGATGCTGATTGCACCGTGCGGCATCAACCACCCGGGTAATGCCTGATAAAATCAGTTCACAGGCGGCGCGAAGTGTGGTGGGAATCCCTAACGCCCCCGCAAAGGCATTGGCGGTGCCTCTGGCGATGATCCCCAAGGGAATCTGGCTACCAATCAAAGCACCCGCCACAGCCGAAACTGTACCATCTCCACCGGAGGCGATAATCAGATCCGCACCGGATGCGATCGCCTCTTGCGCCAACTCTACCGAAGAGCGATCGGGCGTCGTTAGGTGAATATCTAGATGCAGTTGGGGTTTTAAAAGCTGCTGAATCAGCGTTAAATCCTTCTCAGCGTTGCCTTGACCCGAAACAGGGTTAAAAATCAGGTAAGCGAAGCGATTTTTGGCAAAATTGGCGATAATTGCTTCAGCCGTGGCAAGATTAGTAGCCAGAGGGACATTGTGAACATTACAGATGCGTAACAATGCCTGAATGTCCGGCTCATGGGGTTGAGCGTAAAGGGGATCGATGAGAAAAATCACCGCAACCACCTGACCTGTAGCCACTTCCGCCGCGATTTGGGCATCTCCGCCCAAGGGACCCGACAATAGGCACTCAACCTCTAACTTACTCCGGTCGTGAATGCGTTGTCCGGTGGTTCCGGTGGCGATTAAGCGGTAACGGGAGAGGATGGGGGTGTATTGTTTGGCAAAGTTAGCAATATCGTCTTTTTTGCGATCGTGGGCAATTAAGGCAATGGTTGGGGACATGATGGGAAGGCGGAATTCTTATATATTAGTGTAAATCTCACTGACTTAAGCTGGTTTTGTAGTAGGCACAAAGCGTGCCAGAAGCGCTCGCATCGCTGACTACAAACTCTAAAGCTGTAGGGTGGGCATTGCCCACCAGCATACCCATCATCTTAGTGTAGAGAGAATTGGCGCAGTTGGGAGCAGTTATTTATTTGAGCCGATGTTCAATTCGATACAGTTTGATAATTGTTGCCCCATCACTCCATCAGATAAGTCTATCGGGGGAATCAGCCGCACTACATTTGACTTTACGCTGTTAGGCATCATACAGTCTTATCCAGCAAACTACGATTCGATTTCGTTTGAAAGTCCAATCGAGGAACTCTTATGCTTAGAAAAGTTATTGACTCGGATCAAAATACGCTTTATGGGGTTTATTATACGGTGTATGGGTCACTCGCTGGTGATGAGCAATTAGTGAAGTCTTACCTCTGGGCAGGTCCTTATGATGACATGAAAACTGCTATCAATAAAGCTCAAGAACTAAGACATTCCCACCAAGAGGATGTATCATTTCTTGTGAAAAAGTATGTTGAGTGAAAAACTCAGACAGTAACCTCTCAGATGGCGATAATTTTTAAGGGTTAATTCCGGAAACTTGTCAACTTATAGGTTGTACAAGTTCTTAAACCAAGTCATAAACGGTTGAGCTTGGGGATGTTGGGGATTCAAAATACGCTCCATGATAGCATTATGCAATTGTCGTCCGGGTGGATTTTGCCATGCTAGCTAGGTGTAAATATTCGCTTTATCAAGATGAGCATCTTTAAAAGGTGCGCCTCTATGTTTGGCTTCGGTTACGACGTCTTGGGCGTATTGCCAAAACGGTTCACTCTCACCGGGTATCATGTAGGCTAAAAATGTTTCCAACATTCCTGCCTTTTGGTTATCTGGCATAATCCAGATACCAAACTTGATTCCATTTGTACTATGGATCAATCCTGTTTTTGGTAATTGTTCAGGAAAGTCAGGAATACTTTTTAAGCAGGCGTTTCTGATACTTGTCCAGCGTGCCGATAAATCATCATCTGCATCCACTATTAATCCTAATGTTGTCAATCCTGACTCTTTCAGTTCTGTGGAGATTACATCCGCATCAATAAAGTTATCACTTCCATAGGATTCAATGTAAGGAACTTTTATTCCTATGTCTATCCAAGGAATTCCATTAGCTTCAATTAGCTCTGGTATGACTCGTTTATCCTGATCTCCCTCTACAATAAGCTTCTTCGGATAATACTTGCTTGCCATTTCTAACGTACCTCAATCCCTCGTTGAGCCGCGATGACCATCTCACGTTCAGTGAAAACGACACCTGTTTCTTTACCAGGTTCTATTCGTTGAATTGTAATTTTATCTTCAGTGTCTTGTTCCTGACTGGCAAGGCTAGCTAAGCTAGTCCAACAATCACTATTGTGAGTCGTTGCGAAAACTTGTACATTTAAGTCTTTTGCCGTTTTCCAAATTAGTTTCCACATATCTTCCATCGCTGTGAAATGAAGTCCCGTATCAATTTCATCAACCAGCAATACTCCACCTCTAGCACATACCGTTGATAATGCTAGACCCAACATCCGCCATATTCCATCCCCCATACTCCCAATCGGAACGCGCTGATCACTGTCAGCAAGACGCACGACAAATCCACTACGAGACTCTGAATTTCTGAGGGTTTTAGACGTAATAGAAGCAAGACGCTCAATTTTAGGTTCAATCGTCTGAAGTGCTTTATAGACAAGCATTTCCTCTGGTGTTAAAACGACCTGATCAAATAAATCAGTCATGTTGGTTGTTGTTAAAGATGATGATGTAATATATTGAGTTGTTGCGGCATTTTTTGATGGCTTACCTATAACTCGCCATCGACGAATATAATCTTCAGATAGTCCTCCATTAGAGGACAAACTGCGTTTCCACCCCTCTCGCTTATTGCCATCAGTCCACAAAATTTTAAAAGCAAGTTCTATTAAGTTATCTGAAAATTCTTCAACTACACTGGTAGATTCATCAAATTCACTCTCTGAATCTACCTTAGAAGCAATCGGTTGTTTTTCTATAGATACGAAAAGTTTATTTTCAAGATTATCATTTGAAGCCAATATTGAAAATTCACTGCCTAATTCAATTTCATGACCGTGAAAAAGATGACAGATATCAAGTTCACGCTCTCTTCTGCCTCTTCTAATGTCATCACTCCAACAATATTCACCTCTGTTAGTCAGAGCCTCAAGTAATGGTTCAGGATTACCTCTGGAGCATAGAAGTTGAATTGCCTCTAGTATTGATGTCTTACCACTGTTATTTTTACCAACGAGTAAGTTAACTCTGCCAAGCTGCTGAAGCTCAAAATGTTTGAAACAGCGGAAATTATTTATTGTGAGATTTTTTAGCATATCTAATTTCCTCCGGTGCTTGTAGATAAATAAGCTTGAATGGGTTGTAAGAGGATTGCCAAAATCTTATCGACCTCTTTAATATAGTATTCTAACCGATCAATCAATACGGTATGTTCCTCTAAGACCAAAAACCGCCATACTGTCCCCGTTGTTACAGCACCATAAATTTTATCAATTTTATTTCCAGCACTTTGATTAAATATCTGGGCGGCGACCATTTCGGCAATACATTGACCAAAGCCTGAGGTAATTTTTTCATTCTTCGCTTCGGTAATTGTAATTACTGGAGCGTTGATATAAAATTGTTCTGCTGAACAGCTCAGAATAAAGTCACAATAGCCTTGCAATCCTTTCTCGACATCGACATTGAAATCCGTTCCAGAGAATAAACTGACTTGATAGTTAACCTGTCGCCTAACTTCTGATAAAACCGGAGCAATAATAAATTCAGAACGGGCTTTTTCGGTATCAATTGCTGTAGCTAGAGGGATATACTCAGCTAACGTGAGCGTTAACAGTTCTGAGGGGTGTACGCCTGGGATATTCGCGAATACGTTTTTAGTTTCATCAACCGTTAAGCCAAAATCTTCCTTGACTTTAGCTAAGGTAAAATTGCTATATGCCATTAGTAAATCTCTAGGTTAATTGGAATGTTACTGACTTAAAACTGGTGGGTTGAGCGAAGTCGAAACCCACCCTACGGTATATCAAAGGTTTCGGCGATTCCCTAATGCTTATTGAGCGTGCCTAACCTGTCATTCTGAACGAAGAGAAGAATCTGGAATTGACTTTCACGGGAAGTCTATAAACCTGAGTCAGGGCGGGTTTAGTTACATCTGGGTGCAACCAAAAAGATAGTAGTGAAACCCGCCCCTACACACTTAACACTCACCTTGACGCAAATGACAAATTATCGCTGATCCAATTGACGGGAACCAAATAGGGCGTCTCGTGCCTTTTCATCCATGTTGCTGACCCGTTTATCACTCAAAAGTGCTAACCCTCGCTGTACCGCAGGTCGCTGATTAATTGCGTCAAACCATCGCTGAAGATTAGGATAATCGGCTAAATTTTGTCCCTGTTTTTCATGGGAAATAATCCAGGGAAAAATTGCTATATCGGCAATGGAATACTCACCAGCAATGTACTCGACTTGGGAGAGTTGTTTATCGAGAACGCGATACAAGCGAGTGGCTTCATTTGTATAGCGATTAATCGCATACGGGATTTTTTCCGGTGCATATTGGCGGAAGTGGTGCGTTTGTCCCAGCATGGGTCCGACGCCTCCCATTTGGAACATTAGCCACTGAATTACAGCATAGCGATCGCGCGGTTGTTTGGGGATGAACTGTCCGGTTTTGTCCGCTAGATACAGCAGAATTGCACCCGACTCGAATAGGGATAGGGGTTGACCCTCAAATCCTTGGGGATCAACGATCGCAGGCATTTTATTATTGGGACTGATGGCGAGAAAGTCTGGCTTGAACTGATCCCCGGCGGTGATGTCTACCGGAATGAGATTGTAGGGGGTTTCAGTTTCCTCCAACATAATGCTGATTTTCCAGCCGTTGGGTGTGGGTCCATAGTAGAGATCGATGGGATGTGTCATGGTTGAATTGTTCTGCATCCTTTGCCTTGACTATACACTCTGAAGGGGTGACAAGCTACTTGGGATCTAAGGTGTGGGGTGTAGAGTTTTCCCGGATTGAGTATCTCCTCTTCCGCTTGAAAGTCCGGACGTGATACCTAAATGGTACCTTAATTAGGCATGATTTCTTCCCGAAAATTTCACTTTTTCGAGTTAAGCTGATTCGATTTTTTTGGTTATTTATTGTTAGAACCTTAACGAAGTTAATTTTTATTAAAATTCAGTAGTGTTCATTAATACATTTGCTAGATTGAGCGTGTCAACCCGGTTTTACTGTGAAGAAATGAAACTTTATTTTAACAGTTGAAACGTCCAAGTGAACGGTAAAAGTTTGAGTAAGTTGGAGAGGGAGATGAATGAGCAAGTTAAAACAAAACTCCAACAAGAAATACAGGATCTGCGCGATCGCTTACAGCAGGCTGAGGCGGAATTGCGAGCGTTTAGCCCAGACACCGTGGAGGCTATGGAGTTTGAGCCTCCAGAAACAGATAATATCAGGCGAGACAATCCATTCCTACTGCAAGCGATTCTGGATAACACCACCGATCTGATGGCGGCGCTGGATTTGAACTGGCGCTATATTGCCTTTAATCAAGCGTATAAAACTGAATTTATCAAGATTTTTGGTGGAGAAATTGATAGGGGTACGAGTTTGATCGCAGCCCTTGCCCATTTACCCCAAGAACAAGCAAACGCGCAGGAAATTTGGGGGCGGGCGCTACGGGGTGAAGAGTTTACTGTAATTCAGGAATTTGGCGATAGTCGCCGCGATCGCAATAAGTATCAGCTTACATTTCACAGTATCCGGGATGACCGGGGACAGATCCAGGGCGCTTTACACATTGTTAAGAATCTTAGCCAGATTGAGGCGCAAACCGGGCAATCTATCCAGGCGCAAGCCGCCCTACAAGAAAGCGAAGAACGATTCCGCAATGCCTTTGACTATGCCGGAATTGGCATGGCACTGGTTGACTTAGACGGGCGCTTCATGAAAGTTAATCAAAGCTTGTGTCAGATGACTGGGTATTCGGAATCTGAATTACTCGCCACCACCTTTCACGCGATTACCCATCCTGACGATTTAGCCGCCGATGTCACCTTGGCAAAACGATTACTAGGGGGTGAAATTCGCTTCTATCAACTGGAAAAACGCTATATCCACAAACAGGGGCAGATCCTCTGGATTCTGTTAAGTGTTTCTTTGGTTCGCGATTCCCAGAATCAACCGCTTTACTTTATCGCCCAGATTCAAGACATTAGCGATCGCAAATCCACCGAAGATCAATTACGTCAACATCAGCAACACTTGCAATATCTACTCACTTCCAGCCCTGCGGTGATTTTTAGCACCCAGCCTGATCCAAATTATAAGCTGACCTATATTAGTGAAAATGTCGCGAATATTCTGGGTTACGTCGCACAGGAATTTTTGAATGGCGCTAATTTCTGGCTCAATCATATTCATCCTGAGGATATTAACTTGATTCTCCAGGAATTACCCCAACGGTTAAAGCGGGGGAATTACTCCTTTGAATACCGTTTCCGCCATGGGGATGGAACCTATCGCTGGCTTTTGGATGAAGGGAAGTTAATTCGGGATGAAACGGGTCAACCGATTGAGGTTGTTGGGTATTTTGTGGATATCAGCGATCGCAAACAAGCGGAGTTAGCCCTAAGCCGCAGTCGAGAACTCAAAGAAGCGATTTTTAATGAATCCACTGATGCCCTATTTTTAGTTAATCCAGACACGGGACTGACGATTGACTGTAATCAACCCGCCGTTGACTTATTTGAAGCGGCTAGCGAAGATGAACTAATTAATATTGAAGGACATACTCTGCAAAAGTCCCGATTTACGCCAGAAGAGTTAGCCAGTATCCATCAAGCGATTAATCAGTACGGCGTTTGGAGTAAAGAAGTCGAATATATCACCAAAAAAGGGAAGCCATTCTGGGGCAACTTAGCAGTCAAGCGAATTCATGTTGCTGATACAGCGATTAATTTAGTCCGGGTTACGGATATCACAGCTCGCAAACAAACAGAAAAAGATATGAAACTCCAGGCTGTGATTACTCGAAACATGGCAGAAGGGATTTGTTTGGTTAGTGCGACTGACAAGAGGATTGTGTATGCCAATCCCAAGTTTGAGCAGATGTTTGGCTATGAAGGAGGTGAACTCAAAAACAAATCTGTGTCTATTCTGAATTATGAAGATGAGAAAAATAGCCCTAAAAAAACATCCAAAACTATTACGGACAACGTGATTAAAAATGGCGAATATACTTACCAAATTCATAACGTTAAAAAAGATGGAACTCCCTTCTGGTGTCAAGCGACAACGTCTCGTTTTGAGCATCCCGACTATGGCACTGTTATGGTTGCTGTCCAACAAGATATTACCGTGCAAAAGCAAACTCAAGATCAACTCAAAGCCTCCCTAAAAGAAAAAGAGGTCTTGCTCAAGGAAATTCATCACCGAGTTAAAAATAATTTGCAAATTGTCAGTAGTCTGCTGCAAATGCAGTCGCGGCGAACCAAAGATGAAGACGTGGCGTTAGTCTTGCAAGACAGTCAAAATCGCATTGCCTCGATCGCCCTGGTGCATGAAAAGTTATATCGGTCTGAGAATTTAGCTCAGATTGATTTTGCCCAATATGTTCCCGATTTAATCACTCATTTGTTTGATTCTTATAACATCAGTTCTAGTCAAGTTCGCATGTCCTATCAGGTTGAGGATATTGCTCTCGCCATTGACACAGCGATTCCCTGTGGCTTAATTTTAAATGAATTGGTGTCTAATGCCCTAAAATATGCCTTTCCAGAACATCAAAAGGGAGAAATACAGATTAAATTCCAGCGGAATACTGATGACTCGCTTACGCTTAAGGTTCGTGACAACGGTGTAGGAATACCCAAGTCCTTTGATATTGAAACAACCCCCTCATTAGGTTTGACGCTAGTTTTGGGATTAGTCGATCAAATCGATGGAACCTTAGACCTAAATCGTGATTCGGGAACAGAATTTACCATCACCTTTAACCATAAACTCAGAACTCGATAATGTATAGAACCAAGGATCATCCAATTATGTATACTAAACCACCGCCTAACTTAAAACAAACAATGAAAATTCTCGTCGTTGAAGATGAGAGAATTATCGCGATTAATCTAAAAGAGAGCTTAGAATCCCTCGGTTATACTGTACCCGCGATCGCAGCATCGGGAGAACAAGCGATTGAAAAAGCTACCGAGTTTCGTCCCGATTTAGTGTTGATGGATATTTGGCTAAAAGGGACTATCGATGGGATTGAAGCGGCGCAGCAAATCTGGGATCGCCTAAAAATTCCCACAATTTATGTCACCGGACATTCGGATCAAAGTACGGTAGAACGGGCAAAAATTACCGCTCCCTTTGGCTATATCCTCAAACCCGTTAAAGAACAAGCTCTTTATGTAGCGATTGAAACGGCACTCCAGCGATATGAACGAGAACAATTACTCAGCGCTATTCTTCGAGGGATTGGAGATGGGGTGATTGTTACCGATAAAGACTGTCGGGTTCAGTTTCTGAATCAGGTGGCGGAATCGTTAACGGGTTGGCAATTAGCGGAAGCCAGAGATCGGGAATTAACGGAGGTATTTAATATTGTCGATGAGCAAACCCAGCAACCTGTCGGCGATATGCTGAAAAATGTCCTAGAACAAGAGACAATTATTTATTTAGAAGAGCAGATTTTGTTGATCCCCAAGCAGGGAAAGCCGATCCCTGTTGCAGATAGCATTGCTCCGATTAAAAATAATAACGGTGCGATCGCGGGAGCCGTTTTGGTGTTTCGTGATGCCACACAACAGCGTTTAGCCCAGGAAAAGAATTGCGCCCTGGAACGTGCCCGCCAATTAGAGTATGATATAGCAGAACTGCAATGTTTGGATCTGCTCCATGATGAAAGTTTAAGTACCGCGTCATTAGAATTGCCTACATCTCCGGCAAAGATTAAATTGGCAGTTCGGATTCTGGAAACCATCTTAGATCAACAGAGTTTATTCGGTTCACAACTTCGTTCTGATGTCACCGTTATTGCTCGTTATTGGCAAATTGTCCAAGAGCAAGGCAAGCAAAAGCTCAATCTAGTGAATGATTTGCTGGATATCCGTGCGATTGAGACAGAGGTTTATCCCTTACAACTAACGTTGATTCAATTTTCCGAGTGGATGCTTGATTTGGTTAAACCGTTTGCAGCTTGGGCGCAATTTCAGCAGCAACAGTTGCATATTAATATTGCTCCGAATTTACCCCCTTTGGTTTCAGATCAGTTAAGTTTGACTCGGATTTTGAAAGAATTACTAAATAATGCATTTCAATACACGCCAGCCGGGGAAGATATTGGGGTAACAGTGCGGGTTGGGGGAGCAGGGGGAGCAGGGGGAGCAGGGGAAGATAAGGAGGTGTTGATTCAACAGTTTACTGTCGAGATTCAGGTGAGTAATTCTGGGGTGGAGATTCCCCCAGATGAACTGACGAAAATTTTTGAGCCATTCTATCGCATTCCTAGTCCCTATCCCTGGAAACAAGGAGGAACAGGTTTGGGATTGACAATGGTGAAAACGCTGGTACATCGACTCCAGGGCGAGATTGAGGTGATGAGCGATCGCGACGGGACAATGTTCACAATTTTTATACCAAGTTTACAATCCCAGGGGACGGAGGTGGAGCATGATCATGATCAGTGAAATTTGTTTATCTGAAACTGACATAGCAACAATGGCTCGAATTCTGGTTGTGGAAGATGAGAGAATTATTGCGCTGAACCTGAAGGAAAATTTAGAAGCTTTGGGTTACAGCGTTGTCGGAATTGCCGCCTCTGGAGAAAAAGCTGTAAAGAAAGCCTTGGCACTGCATCCTGATTTAGTGCTAATGGATATCTGGTTACAGGGAGACATGGATGGGATTTGTGCGGCACAACAGATTTGGGATGAGTTACAAATTCCGGTGATTTATTTAACCGGACATTCCGATAAAGTTACGTTGGAACGTGCAAAAGTAACCGCACCCTTTGGTTACATTCTCAAACCCGTGAATGAACGGCAATTATCCGTGGCGATTGAAATTGCCTTGCAGCGCTATGAACGGGAACAATTTTTGAGTGCGGTGCTACGGGGAATTGGGGATGGAGTAGTTTTGGTAGACAAAGATTGTCGGATTCAGTTTATGAATCGGGTGGCAGAAACTCTAACTGAGTGGCAATTTACAGACGCAAAAAATCGGGAGTTAACGGATGTATTTAAACTCATTGATGTCCAAAGCCAGCAGCCTGTTAATAACCCGGTGACTCTGGCGTTAGAACAAGATAAAATTGTCTATCTTACCGATGATATTGTCTTGATAACCAAGACGGGTCAACCCCTACCGATCGCAAACAGCGCCGCACCGATTCGGGATAACCAGGGGAACCTCGCCGGGGCGGTGTTGGTATTCCAAGATATACGCGATCGCAAGCAAGCCGAAGCCGCCTTGCGCCAACAGTTAGAAAAGGAACAACAACTCAATCAGTTTCAACGGCAATTTATTCACACCGTTTCCCATGAATATCGCACACCGCTCTCGATTATTCAAGCCTCAACCTTCCTCATCGAAGCCAATGGTTCATCGGTGCAATCTGAAAATAACCTGGTGAATTGCCAGCGCATTAAACAGGCGGTTAAATATATGGTGGGATTGCTGGAAGATGTATTAACCTTTGGGCAAGCTGAAGCCGGTCAACTTATACTTGATCCGGTTCCCTTGGATTTAAACCTCTTCTGTCAACAGCTTATTGAAGAATACCGCTTAATCGCTGGCGAACAAGCAGAAATAAAATGGATCAGTTGCGGTAAAGGTCAAATGGCTTATCTGGACAAAAAATTACTGCAACTGATCGTGCGAAATTTACTCACCAACGCCTTGAAATATTCTCCCGAAAAAAGTCCAGTTTATCTGACATTGAGCTGTGAAACTGATAGGCTAAAGGTAGAGATAAAAGATAATGGTATTGGGATTCCGCCAGAGGATCAACCCCATATATTCAATCCATTCCGCCGCGCCAGCAATGCTGGGACTATCCGAGGTTCAGGTATGGGATTAGCGATTGTTAAAAAAGCTGTTGATTTACATGGGGGTACAATAGCCGTTGAGAGTTCGTTGGGGGTTGGGACAACGTTTACCGTTACATTACCATTTCCCAAAACCCATGTCTGTCCACTACTTTGATTCTCGTTTAAAACTGCATCAAAATAGTACATTAAGGCTACTGAATTGTCCCTAGATTTAATGTTGAATTATTTTATATAAGTAGGTTAGTGGAAATAAAGTTAACTAGATTAAGTTATGTAAACAAACCTCAAACCCTTACTGTTCCCTGTTCCCTGTTCCCTGTTCCCTGTTCCCTGTTCCCTAATCTCCACCGCTAACTTTAATTGTGTCCACCTACTTAGCTAGTTGAAATAACTAGATTATCGTCTTTTCAGGATTTTTGTGATGAAAAAATTATCAAAACTCTTTTCTCGGAAACTGATTCAAATCCTCATCGTTGAAGATGAGCGAATTATCGCCATAAACCTGAAAGAACAGTTAGAAGCTTTTGGGTATTGTGTTTGCGCGATCGCGACATCGGGAGAGAAGGCAGTGGAAATGGCAACAAAATTCCGTCCTGACTTAGTGTTAATGGACATTTGCCTCCAGGGGGATATAGATGGTGTTGAAGCCGCCCAGGTTATTTGGGAACGTCTTTCCATTCCCGTGATTTATGCCACCGGACATTCTGATCTCAGTACATTGGAACGAGTCAAACTTTCTTCTCCCTTTGGTTACATTTTAAAACCTATCAAAGAACGAGAATTATTTGTCGCGATTGATATTGCCTTACATCGCTATTCTCGCGAACAATTACTCACCACGATTCTTCGCGAAATGGGGGATGGTGTGATTGTCACGGATACTCAATGTCGCATCCGTTTTCTCAACGAAGTGGCACAAACCTTTACAGGTTGGCAGTTCTCGGAGGCGATTGATCGAGAGTTAACTGAGGTTTTTCAAATCGTTGATCAAACCACGAGACAACCCGTAAACCTTCCATTAAGAACAGCAATTGAAACCAATTTTGCGTTTTCCATACCCAAACATAGTCTCTTAATTTCCCAGCCAAGTAAAACAATTCCCCTGGGTGGCAGTGTGACGCCAATTCACAACAAGCAAGAGAATGTAATCGGGGCGGTATTGGTGTTTCAAGATATCAGTAGTTCGAGCCAGTTAGAGAAAGCTAAGTTAAATCTAGAACAGGCATTAGCGGAGTTAAAAGCCACCCAATTTCAACTGATCCAATCTGAAAAACTCTCTAGCGTAGGGCGCATGGCAACGGCATTAATTCAGGAATTCAATAATCCGATTACCTGGATTTGTGGAAATATTGTTTTAGGTCGGTCTTATTTTAGAGATATGTTAGAATTGCTTGAGTTTTATCAGCAAGCGTATCCTAATCCAAATTCAGACATTCAGCATTTTAGGGAGCAGATTGATTTAGAGTTTATTGCCCAAGATTGGCAAAAGATGTTTAATTCGATTCAAATGGGTGCAGAACGGCTCATGGATGTCACAATTTCACTGCAAGCGCTGCGAAACTTCTCAACCTTAGATGAACTGGATCAAAAGACGATTGATATCAATGAAGCGATTGACTCAATATTATTGCTGGTATATCATCGGCTTAAACCTCAAGGTAAAAAGCCAGAAATTCAGGTGATCAAAAACTATGGTAAATTGCCCTTTTTAATTGGTTATGCGAGTCAGTTGCATCAGGTATTTATCCATTTGTTGAATAATGCCATTGATGCGATAGAAATGAAAGGGATGCCGGGTATCATTACCATTGATACCAGTATGAGTTGTCGTCAGTTTCCGCCCCAATTTGGAGATAAAGGGGATGAGGAAATGGCAAGAGGAGGAGATGGGATATCTGGGAGCGATGGAGAAATTAATTCATCTCTCAGTCAGCGCCAGTTTTGTACAGACGTTATGATCAATCGCGAAACAAAATTTCCTCAACCTGTCCCTACCAACCCAGTTTCAGATGAGCAAAGCGAAGAGTTAAAATTCAAAGCCCTGCCCTTGATTGAAGCGAATCAAAACCCTGCCCTCGAAGGTCGTGAAAGGTCAACACTCAATACTCAAAACTCAACACTCAAAAATCCCCCAAAGGCGCAAGATTTTGTGGTTATTCGCATTACTGATAATGGCTGTGGGATGAGTGAGGTGGAAAAAAAACAACTATTTGACCCGTTTTTCACGACAAAATCTGTAGGAACCGCCCTAGGATTGGGCTTGTCGGTTAGCTATAAAATTGTAGTTGAGAAACATGGCGGTCAAATTCAGTTTCACTCCGTCGAGGGTGAGGGTACTACCTTTGAAATTGAGTTACCTGTTATTAGTTAGGAAACAGGGAACAGGGAACACCTCGACTTACCTCGACTTCGCTCGGTAACACGCTCGGTGTGTAACAGGGAACAGGTGTTAGGTGTTATATCATGTCCGGTCAAACACCCCGAACAAAAACGCCTGAAACCCTTGTTATTACAGCATTGCAATTATGGGTAATCGTCAGGACATGATATTAGGTATTAGTACGATTAAAAAAAGGGCGGGTTTTGCAGCCAAGTTAGGGAAAAAATCAACAGTAATCCCTAAACCCGCCCCTACAAACCCGGTTCCCTTGCAGGTCGTGAAAGGTCAACACTCTCCGGAACTAATCCCCCTGCACCCAAGTCATTCCTTGACTGGGGAAATTCCCCCCAGGTTACAGAATTCTATTGATACCTATGCATTTCTCTGGAAAGCTATTCTTAATTCTATTAACCTTAACCTTCTCCTTTGTCTTCCCCCCGACATCAAACTCCCTGTTCTGTCCCTTAGTTGCGTGGAGTCGTCATCCAGAACGAGACTTTGGACAAGATGGTCGAGATGGTACAGATGGACGTGCGGGGAGACGGGGACGAGATGGGGAAAATCGGACAATTTTTGTAGATGGTTCTCCGATTAATCTGGAGTTGTCGGGAGGAGACGGCGGTGATGGGGATGATGGAAAACGGGGTGAGGATGGAGATTGTTCCCGACAGCCACGAAAGGTTGATTATGACCTAAAAGCCGCCGATGGGGGCGAAGGCGGTGATGGGGGGAATGGCGGTGATGGTGGGAATGGTGGATCATTGACGGTTTATTATACAAATCGAGAGGATTTGAAACAAATCTATGTACGTTCCCAGGGTGGACGTGGGGGACGTTCTGGACGCGGCGCTTATGGGGGTGATGGCTGTGACTGTGATGACCGCAGTTGGGAGATAGAAACCTGTACCAAAAAGTCAGACAATGGTGAGGAAGACTGTGAAACTGAGCGATTCGAGTGCGAAGAGGGTGACGATGGTCGCGATGGTCGAGATGGTCAAGACGGAAAAGACGGAAGCATGGGGACGCTGACATTAATTAATCGTACTGAAGCCTTACCCCCAGACAAACCCACCGCTACAGTGACTCTACCCCAACTGCAAAACGGCGCGATCGCACTCTCTCTAAATCAATGGCGAACTCGTAGTGGTGCAACCGCCTTACTCGCCCCCAATTCAATCATTGCTAACCAGTATCGGGAGTTTATCGGACGCTTAGAACGGTCTTTTGAGTTAGTCTGGAATGCAGACCGGGCGATTACCGACTTTTATAATCAACCCATATCCCTCAGTCTTAAATCTGACCGACGCATTGATGTATCCTTACCGGAGGACGTTTGGTTTGATGGCAAAATGATGCCACAGGAAAATGTAATCCAGTTTGTCGTCACCAATGCGCTACTGAAACAGGAAGCCACCCAACTAACGCGGGCAGATTTTGCCGGAAATCGTTCAGCGTTAACCTTTAGTGTGGTGGACTTAGCCGGAAAGTCTGACTTGTTAGACACCCAATTCTGGTTAAAATACCGCACCGCCAATTCAGGCGATCGCTTTCGTCGCTTCTATAATTACAGAACCCGGTATGAAGGGATTATTCCAGCAGAACTTGTCACTCGCCATAACAACCGCTACACGCTAGAAATCGGCAAACTCCCCATAGAAGCTGAATACCTACGTCCCGGAGTCGCGATCGAAATTGAGTTAGTCGCGACTCGTTCCTTTGCGGGAAACTCAGCCCAACAGGAAATGAATTGGCGCGGGGAAATTCGATAAGTTTGTCGTCTGGCTCGCTACTAATACCCAATTTAATTGTATGACAGCTTATGTACTACGCCACTACTTATAACAGGCTAAAGCCCTTACTACAAACTCCAAACTTCAAACTTCACCAAATTTATGTCTTAGGATTGATGTATGATTGAGAAAAACCATAAATCCTGATAGGGATTCAGTATAATTCGCTTAAGTAATTCATGACGCCAGATTTTTTACAGGTTACGTTTTTATACAATCAAGTCATAGACTATCTCATCGCCTTTGTCATCTTAGTTGTGGGAATTTTTCTGATCAAAATTCTCCGCCAAGTGATTGTAGGACGGCTCAAACGCTGGGCGGCGAAAACGACAACTCAGTTGGATGATTCCCTGATCCAGATGATTGAACGAGCTGTGATTCCTATCCTTTACGTTGGCACGTTTTATGTGGCAATTGCCAATCTCACCTTACATCCAATTCTGGATCAGGTAATTGACGCTTTGACGTTGATTGTTGCCACGATTCTAGGGATTCGCCTCTTGGTTTCCCTGGTGGAATACGGTTTCCGGTTATATTGGCTAACTCGCCGCCAAAGTGAAACGGTGCAACAGGCGCTTGATGCGTTAATTCCGGCGGCTCGAATTGCAATTTGGGCGCTGGGAATTGTCTTTTTGTTAGATAATCTAGGTTTTGATATCTCCGCTGTTGTAGCTGGATTAGGCATTGGCGGTGTGGCAATTGCTTTAGCGTCTCAAGGCTTTCTCCAGGATTTATTCAGCTACTTCTCTATCCTCTTTGACCGTCCCTTTGAATTGGGAGATTTTATCATTGTTGGCGATTTCCTCGGTTCAGTCGAACATATTGGCATTAAAACGACTCGTCTGCGGAGTTTAAGTGGAGAACAACTCATTTTTGCCAACACCGATTTAACCAGTTCGCGGATTCGCAACTATAAGCGGATGCCCAAACGACGGGTAGCATTTAAGTTTGGCGTGCTGTATGAAACGTCTCAAGAAAAACTCCAGATTATCCCCAAAATTGTTCAAGGTATTGTTGAAAATCTAGATAATACCACTTTTGATCGAGCGCATTTTAGCGATTATGGGGATTTTAGCTTGAATTTTGAGGTTGTTTATTATGTTTTAAGCAGTGATTACAACCTCTATATGGATATCCAGCAGCAGCTTAATTTACATCTGAAACAGGAATTTGAAGCGCGTCAGATTGAGTTTGCTTACCCCACCCAAGTCACCTATTTTGGGAATCTCAACACCGGAGAAATTAGCGATTCTTTAAGTGCTTTGGTCGCTGATGGCAAACCCTAAACCGTTGGCTGGCGTAATATAGCAGAAGGCAGAGGAGGGGGTAAGGGGGAGATGTTTTTATTATGGGTGATGGGTCCGGACATCATATAATACCAAGTTACAGTCATAATTGGACTGTGGACAAAAACATATATTTGCGTAAACAATCGGCAAATATATGTTTCGGCTTGATTTGGAGGTATATTTCAGTTTCTTACTCCCCATCTTCATCTGAGAACAGCGCCTCTAAATCTCTATAGCCACTAACAACCCGCAAAATCTCAATCCCCTCCTCAATTGGTTGATAAAAAATTAAATAATCACCAACAGGAAAGCTTCGCAACGAAGGTAAAAGCTCATCCCGCCTCCGCCCCATGTTCGGAAAACTAGCCAACGTCCGACACTTTTGATTAATCTTCTTAAGTAAACGCTCCGCTGCACCCAAACTACTCTGATCAGCAACATAGTCGATAATACTTTCAATATCTCGACTAGCTGGAACAGTAAATTGGCAAATATTACTCATTCACCCTCTTGAGAACGACGTAAAAGCAGCTTCTGTTCGAGTTGGCTAAAAACCGTCTCACCATCAACCACCTCTCCCCGTTTCGACGCTTCAACTCCAACCATAATTTCCCCCCTCAATTCCTCAAAGCGCCCCTTATAGATACGTTCCCGTTCAGCAAACGCCCTAAGTGCAGCCAGGATAACCTCCTCCGGTGATTTGTATTTCCCGCCCTCTACTTGGCGTTGAAGAAACTGCTCAAGTTCTGGAGTTAAAGACACATTCATCTTCCTTTACCCTATATCGTGTTAATGATCTTCCTATTTTAGTTCTAGAACTAAACTGAAGTTTCCCCAGCTTCCCCAGCTTCATCGTATCTACGAAGCTGCTCAAGTATTTTCATGCCCGCTGCACTAGCCATCTCGCAAAATCTGTGGTAAAGGTATCCTGCAAAATCGCCTCTCGAATACTTTGGGTAAAGCGAATCAACTCCGTCACATTATGGAGGGAGATTAACATAAAACCCAAAACTTCCCGCGATCGCACCAGATGACTCAAGTAGGCGCGGCTAAAGTTCTGACAGCAATAACAGGGACAAGTCGAATCCAACGCCGTAAAATCCTCCCGAAACCGAGCATTTTTCAAATTCCAGCGTTCCCCCTGAACCAACGCCGCCCCGTGACGCCCTAAGCGCGTAGGAATCACACAATCAAATAAATCCACACCTGATGCGATCGCCCGTGCCATTTCTCGATAAGTCCCCACCCCCATCAAATACCGTGGCTTATCAACAGGTAAATACGGTGCCGTCGCCGCCACGATGTCATGGATCAAGTCCACCGGTTCCCCCACACTCACCCCACCAATGGCATACCCCGGTAAATCCAAGGACACCAACGACTCAGCCGCCTGACGACGCAAATCCAGATACACACCGCCCTGAACAATACCAAATAAAGCTTGCTGATCCGCACGAGTGTGAGCATTGATACAGCGCTTCAGCCAGCGATCTGTTCGTTCCAATGACGCCTCAATCTCCGCCCGACTCGCTGGATACGGCGGACATTCATCAAATGCCATAATAATGTCCGCCCCTAGCGCATTTTGGATGGCAATAGACCGTTCTGGGGTGAGATTAATTAACCGTCCATCCCGAGGCGAACGAAAAACCACACCCTCTTCGCTAATTTGTCGTAATTTACTTAAGCTAAAAACTTGAAAGCCGCCCGAATCCGTCAAAATTGGGCGCTGCCAACCCATGAAGTGATGCAGTCCTCCCGCTTGCTGGACAATCGCTTCTCCGGGTTGTAAGTGCAGATGATAGGTATTGGCAAGAATAATTTGGGCTTGTGCTGCTTCTAACTGGGCAGGAGTTAGAGTTTTGACCGTTGCCAAAGTACCCACGGGCATAAACCGGGGCGTTTCAATCAGACCATGGGGACTGTGCAGTAATCCGGCGCGTGCCTTGGTTTGGCTGCACCATGCCTGACATTGAAAGGAAAATGAATTGTGTTTTTGAGCCAATGGGGTTAAGAGTTCGTGATCATGCTTTGATTATTGTGGCTCATCATCTCTTTTATTAGCGGTTTAGAACGGACATTCCCCCTCATCATCAATTTGTACATCCCACCGGGCATTGAGTACCTGGGTAACCATGGCTTCTAGGGCTTCGGCGTTGAGGGTTTCCACCGATTGCTCATGTAAAGGGTTGGATAGAGGAATCAGCCTTAGCCGACGGTTATCTTGGACTAAATCAAAATAAGCCTGCTTTTCCGGCGTCTGATGCAGTTGCAAGTAATCAAAACTCTGGACATTGATGTAGATAGCTTGATTCGCAATCAGGGTAGAACGGCGGGAATCGGCAAAGACTTCCAGCACATATCCTTCTCCCTCACTTTGCTTGTTGCTATCGATAGTGTGAATATAGCGGACGCGACCCAAATCAGTGAGTAGGCGTCCCATGTCTTGCTTATTGATAATAATGCCCGTATCAATGATACAAGGGGCGGGAAGTCGGCGTGGAGGTTGATGATAACTCATGGGTAAAGCCTATGATGCATAAGGGGCTGATATTGCCTTGCAAAGAGTATTGGCATTCGTGTAAAACCCGACTGAAAAACCTAATGCTTCGATTTTAGCGACTGCTCAGCTAAAGGCAAGTCAGAAGCTGTAGCAATCAAGAATCAGAAATTCA
Organism: Coleofasciculus sp. E1-EBD-02; assembly: GCF_040218245.1. Lineage (NCBI taxonomy): Bacteria > Bacillati > Cyanobacteriota > Cyanophyceae > Coleofasciculales > Coleofasciculaceae > Coleofasciculus > Coleofasciculus sp. E1-EBD-02. Next base: position 21,927 of record NZ_JAVJQN010000203.1, read on the forward strand.
TCCACGGGCTCGTGCCAGTGGATTATCATCTGAAATACTTGAGTGTTACGGGTATTACAGTAGGGTTACTAAACCATACTATCCCAATATTCACCCGCTATTCATCGGACAATATACGTAAATTTCTGTGTAGTGAACTATGAACCCAAATCCTGAGCCACTCAATATCTCTGTGACACCTGTATCCCCGTGCTTCCGGGCTTACCTGCACCTGTGTCCCTCTAGATTAGATTATTCTCCATGAAGTGGTTTAGAGTTCAATCGATGTGGCAAGCGGTGCAAAAGTCCTGGCAGTCTTGGTTGGGTGCTATCACCTTTTATACTTGTATCCCCATTCCCATGAGTTGGGGGTTAGACTTTGAGCGCATTGCCCGTTGGGCACCTGTCGTAGGACTATTTATTGGCATTCTATTAGCTATGCTAGACGCTCTGTTGCAACACTGGGGTATGCCCCACTTGACCCGGAGTGGAATTATCGTGGTGAGTTGGGTAGCACTCACCGGAGGATTACATCTAGATGGCGTGATGGATACGGCAGATGGCTTAGGTGTACAAGATCCTCAGCGACGGCTGGAGGTGATGGCAGATAGCGTTACTGGGGCGTTTGGGGCGATGGCAGCGATCGCGCTACTTTTACTAAAAATGGCGGCGCTTACGGATATTGAGACTCATCGCTGGTTGGCATTAATGACTGTAGCCGGATGGGGGCGCTGGGGACAAGTCGTGGCAATTTCGATTTATCCGTACCTGAAACCCACAGGAAAAGGCGCATTTCATCAACAAGGGATTCGGGTGCCGATTGATAGTCTGTGGGGGGCATTTTTACTCCTGGGGGTATGTGGATTACCTTTAATCGGGAATAGAGGTAGTCTGAAGTTAGCGATAATTAGCGCCGGAGGAGGATGTGCGATCGCGCTTTTGACCGGGTTCTGGTTTTACCGCCAGTTGGGAGGACATACCGGGGATACTTATGGGGCGGTGGTGGAATGGACAGAAGCCTTATTATTGTGTTTACTGACAATAGTTGTCTAAGCTGGGCAACGTATTGGTGAAAGTAGGGGTACGGCAATGCCCATTGGTGTCAACTTAAGGTGAAGAGCGCTGAGATCGGGGGGTGTAGGGGCGGGTTTTACAGAGAACATTTTGCACCAAACTGATAACTTGACTAAACCCGCCCTTCAAAAGAGTTAGGGAGTGTCAAACGGTTGATGTTCCGGGAAATGACTTATACTTAACCCAAAAACCACCCAACACCAACAGTACAATTACAATCGTTCCAATTCCCAGAGGACTAGGAACCCAAAACACCACAGCTAGGCGGTTCAGTTGACCCGGAATCAGAGTCCACACAAGCTGATGTTCATCCTCATAAATCTGGGGCGTAATCGTATTATCCCCTAAATCAAGAATGTTTGCCCCCCAAGGCGTTTGCAAACTAAACTGCAAATCCAACAGTGAACCCGGACTAACGATTACACTCCCATTTGCCGAAAGCACAGCTAGCGATCGCAAATCCAGCTCATAGTTTAACTGATTCCGTTGCACCACAAAAAAGCTACGTTGATCCAGACTTAATATCGAGTCAAGACTCGGTAAATCAACGTTCCCCCTATCCTTAGCACTTTTAGGAGTGGGGTTCACTGGGTTGAAAAATTGGTTAAACTTAGTGGTTAATTCCTGCCCATTACTAAATGGAATTGTGACGACCAGCGTTTGCGGAGAACGGCGCGTCGTTTTTCCGTGGAGTTCCTTAGCACGTCGTTCAATACTTTTGAGCCATTCAGTTGCTTGAGCATTACTAAAACTTCTCAGTTGTTCTCCCAAGCGGATTTGCTGCACAATCGCGCCGTGGTTTTCATCCTTGACGTTAACTAAAACATCATATTTAACACAGCCAGACAGGAGTAATGATACCAGCAGAACAACCCCAAGCACCCGTAGGCGACTGAGAACCGAACGAACAATCGAAAATTTATTTATCAATCCTGGCTTCACCGAATTTACTCCTTTCTCTATTCTCGTATCTTTTCTGTATTCCTGGGAATATCAGTACAGTTATTATCGGAATTCACCACTATTTTAATTCATTCTTTTATTATTGAAGCTTAGACTCAATTCCCAACGAAATCACATACAGCGCTTTTCAAGTAAGTGAGGTACACAGACAGATCCCCGCAATAAGTCGGGGATCTTGCGTAGAAGACTGTACCTCATCAACCTGAAATCTGCCTATTTATCAGGGCGGCTTCTGTTGATAGATTATCGGTCTGTATCATTAAACGGCTAAACCCGCCCCTACAATTGACCCTTCACGTTTTACTTTTTACACTTAACTGATCAAATAACAGACAAGGTAGATAAGCACTTCCGCCAACCCATTCTGGTGACGCACCTAAATCAACTAGACGTTTAAACGCCTCAAAAATACTACCCGCTACCATAGTATTCTTAACCCGACCGACTATTTCACCATTCTCGACTTTGTAACCTAAATCCAGATTCACGGAAAACTCTCCAGCTAGCTGATTCGATTGACCAGCACCCAGCACTTGATCGACAATCAACCCTTCTTTCATCCCAGCAATTAAATCCGGCATGGCTGTCTTTCCTGGAATCATACACAGATTGACTAAATCGGGTATGGGACGAGATAACCCACTCCGGAAACCATTCCCACTGGGTTGACATCCCCCTCGCGCTGCCCAACGTCGATCCCAATAAAATTGGTTAACAATACCATTTTCAATTAATACTTTTCTTTGGGTAGGCGTTCCTTCATCGTCAAACGGACAAGCGGAAGCACCGATGCTGGGGTCTTCAAACAAGGTTAAACGCGGATCAAAAAGTTGTTTACCCACTTTATCCGCTAAAGGAGACGCCTTTTGTACCACCGCTTGCCCAGAAAGAATCGTATCAAACAAGCGCCCAATGGTACTGGCTACTGCTCTGGGTGTAAATAGAACCGGAAATGTTCCACTGCTTATCGTCGCCTGTCGCTCTGCCCGTCTATACTTTAGCAGCAAGTCTTGCAGGATGCGATCGCAATCCGGATACCCATCCCGCTGAATATCATAGCTATAAGCCTGAAGAAAGTCTTCTCCCTTAACTAAATTCCCTGATAGACTAGCACTCAGGATTTGGCGGCTACGTTGTGTCCAAACGTTACTCGTGGTGGCAATTTTCACCGAGCTAGAGCGAATGTGAAACCCGAAATCCACTAAGATATCTGGGTTATAAGCATGAACCTGCTCAATTAACCCTTGTCCCACCTCGACCAATTCTTGGGTGGGTGGGGGCTGAAAATCGCTTGTCGGTGTCGTCAGTTGTACATCCCTAGCCAACTCGAACTCTACGGGAGCGCCAATTTCTGAGGTTTGTATCGCTGCGGATACTAAGTCATCCAAGCGACTCAAATCCGTAGAACTGGCAAATCCCAGACGCCCATCACAGACAAGACGCAGCGCTATTCCCTCACGGGCTTTGGTTTGTAGGGATTTTAAACGATTATTTTCAAAGGTAATCGGTGTATCTTGACTGGACAAATAGTAAACCTCAGCCGCTTCAGCCTGCTGAGTAGCTTGATTTAAAATCCGATCCAGCGTTGAATCACTCAATGAGAATCTCCCACTTTATGGAGTCGCCTTCCTACTTTCATATAATATGAGAGGCTTGATAGTCAATCGGATTATGCTTTTTTCGTCGGGGCAAGACTTTGAAAAGCTGCAAAGCGACCAGAATGAGATAAAGCGGATTGATTAATAAATAGCGCTTCCAGAGACGAACAGGTTCTTGCAAAAATCGATAGAGCCATTCTAAGCCAAACTGTTGCATTAAGATTGGGGCTTCGTCAACTTGACCCGCGTGCATATCAAACGCCGCACCGACACAAAGTACTGGACAATCCAAGCGATGACGATGGGTAAACGCCCACTCTTCCTGTTTTGGACATCCTAGTCCGACAAAAAGGATACCTGCTCCGGATTGGCGAATGGTTTGGACGTACTCAGCATCTTCCTCTGGAGTTAATGCTCGAAACGGTGGAGAGATTGCACCAGCGATTTTCAAATTCGGGAATTTTTCAGTCAGCTTGACTTTCAGTTGCTCTAACGTCGAATCGGTTGAACCATAGAGAAAAATACTCACGCCTTCAGCCGCTGCTCGTTCGCACACCTTTAACATAAGTTCAGGTCCCCGGACGCGATCGCGCAGATATTTTTCCCCCGATTTGCGAAACAGATTCAGCGCCCAGCGTACAGGTTGACCATCGGGGGTAACTACAGTAAAGTGGTTCAGGCGATAGCCATGACCTTGGGGGTCAAGATAACCACGCATCATGCTATGGACATCCGTTGCCGCTACTGTACAGGATTGATGCCGTTTAGCGTTTTGAATGATCAGATCGGTACATTCCTCATAGCTTGTCCGATGAACACCAATTCCGATGACACTGGTTTGACTGGGAGACACTGGTAATGTTTGAGTATTCATTCCTATTTCCTCATAGTTGCCCAAACTGAGTTTCGTATTTTTATCGCCCGAAGTCCCAAAACCTTGTTTCTATAGACCTGGAGTGAGCCAGACGCACGGTCAACGGCTTTTGGGTTTATCCTTATCTCGCGAAGTCTGGGGAGTTAGGTGTGAAACTATTTTGGGTTGGAGACTAAAATCCTTTATGGGAAGCAATTTACTTTTAATTGCTCAGCTATGTCAATGGTTGTACATAGATTGAAATGTAAATCCACTAATTGCGAGTATTTACGTAAAGACTCTTTACAAAGTTTTGTAAAGTCTCAACCGTTCCATCTGTCTGTAATCCGGCTAATCCAAGTTAACTTACCCCTTTTGGGTGAGGGCGAGGCAGATGGCAGATAATAAAAGGGTTGGTCAAATTACTGTGAAGTTTTCATGAAGATACGACAGGCTGTTTATGAAGAGTCTGTAAAGAGTCTATGTTTGGGTAGACAGTAGCTGATTAAATTCAGTAGTTTTACTACAGACAGAGAAAATATACTTACAGGGTTCAGTCCAGCGATTAAATTTTTCACAAGTCCCTCGACTTGAAACATGATCTAAGCCAAGTCGGTGACACTGTTTAGTTCGCGTCATTGTTTATGGGTTATGAACTGTAATCCAAGTTTGATGATGTATTAAAACGGTGACGCCCTGTTAGAGAATCCCTTGATCTAGATACACGTTGAGTTTCAACGTTCTGGGCGAGGGATAGATTTAATCTGGCAAAAAACGGGTGCATGCTATAGAAATTATGACTATTATTACAGTTACAAGCGCTGCTGACAGTGGAGCGGGTTCTCTGAGAGCTGCGATCACGCAAGCCCAGCCAGGGGATACAATTGAATTTGCTTCGAGTCTAGCGAATCAGACCATTACCCTCACCAGTGGTCAGCTAGATGTTAACAAAGACTTGATTATTAATGGGGCTAATGCTCCCGGTATAACCATCAGTGGGAATAACGCCTCCCGCGTTTTTTTTATTCAAGGTGATCCCACATGGGAACCTGTAGAAGTCACCCTAAAGCATTTGACCATTGCCAATGGCAAGACTACAGAAAAAGGTGAAGACGGTGCTGGGGCTGGAATTCGGACAGAAAGTTACACCAAACTAACGGTAGAAGATAGCGAATTTCGGAATAATCATGCTAACGGTGCAGGAGGTGGTGCCATCTTTGCCGGTTGGCGCAGTAACACGACTGTAATTAACTCTGAGTTTGAGAATAATAGCACATCGGGAAATAGTCAGACCGGTAAGAGTGAACGAGGTGGTGGTGCGATCGCAGTTGGTAGTGAAAGTTCACTTACCGTCAGAGATAGTCAGTTTACCAGCAATACCGGAATTAACGGCGGCGCAATTAACACAGTTTTGGGCGGGTTAATTGTGGAAAACTCCACCTTCACCAATAATGACTCCACTCCCGGTGGTGCATTTGGACCCCATACCTTTGGTTACGGTGGTGCCATTTATTCCGATGGCGCTTCAGCAACCAGTGATAGCAGTACCTCTGGCAAAATTGAGATTCGCAACAGTCGATTTGAGGGTAATACAGGTGCTGGACAAGGAGGAGGACTGCTGTTATATGGCTATCCGGGAGACCAAGTGATTATCGAAGATAGCACAATTATCGATAATCAGGTGATTGAATCGGTTAACGGAGATGCTCTCGGTGGGGGAGTGCGACACGGGAATAGCGAGTTAATTATCCGCAACACCACCTTTGCCAACAATCGGGCGTTGGTTCAAGGCGGGGGTTTGTGGATTGGTGAGAAATCACCTGTCACCATTGAAAACAGTATCTTTTACGGGAATCGAGCCGAGTCAACGGATGGCAAGAGCGGTTTAGGGGGAGCAATTCTTTTAGCGAATGGTTCTCAACCCACAACCATTACCGATACCACCATTGCCAATAATTATGCTGGATGGCAAGGCGCCGGATTCTGGGGGGGTGGATATAATGTTACCTTGAAAAATACCCTAGTTGCTGATAACATCGCTCATAATGGCGGTAATAATTGGGATATTTTTCATCACACCGGTACAGTATTTAGGGATGGGGGCGGTAACTTTCAGTCCAATTATCCCAATCCTGAGGATACGAAAGTAACCGATGGGGTGACGCTGGTTGATCCGCAACTGGGTGAGTTTACCCCTAAGAGGGGTGCGGTACAAATCGCCCCCAAACCGGGTAATCCATTAGTGATAGGGGGGGCTGCGGGGAGTCGTGCTCCAGATCCTCCTCCCACGACGCCGAGTGACTTGAGCCTGACAGCAGTTTCCGCTACAGAAATTGAATTGACATGGGCGGATAATAGTAATGACGAAACCGGATTTAGGATCGAGCGATCACGCGACCAAGAGAATTGGACGGTAGTAGCGACTACGGTAGCTGATGTTACCCGTTACCGGGATACTGAGTTAACCTCGAACACGCAATATTACTATCGCCTCAGGGCAATTAACGACATTGGTGATTCCGCTGCTATTTCCGCCCAGGTAACCACCGATAGCATAACCAACCCTAAACCCATCCAAGAGAATCCTCAACCCATTCCGGAACCTGCGCTGAGTCGCACATCTGAAGATGTTTTCTGGGTGGAAGGAGACTCTGATGCCGTTCAACTTCAATTTGAGCTAACTGGAAGTGACACCAATTCAGTTAATGAAGTTGGCATTTTTTGGGTGGATGATCAGTCGGGTTCTATTAACGGTATCGCTCCTGGTGAAGTCGGATATTTGGCAGCCGCCCTCAGCCAATCTCAAGTTGTTTTCTCCGTACTTCCTGGCAATCAATTTACGGATTTAAGCTTCACCCGTCAATTTGGGGTTGATGGGGCTCAGAACTTTGGGTTTTACCTGATACAAGATAGTACCACAGATACAGTACAGGCTGAGTTGGCGGCTGGAGGTACACCGGATAATGTATTTTTTGGTTTGACCTCTGCTAATGGAGATCAGTTTGACCCTGTACAGGTATCAGAACTGGGTAATAATGGTTATCACCTGGCGTGGGAAGATGGGAATGATGGGGACTTTGATGACTTAGTTTTCACCGTTCAAGTCACGGAGACTGAGCCAGGATTCGGAACTCAGTTACAAGGAGGACAAGAAGCAGAACTAATTGATTTACGGGATCAGGTAACGGGTATGATTCCAGCTCAGTTTGGCGTAAATAGTGACGCGGACTATGACAATAACTTTGGATTTTATATCATTGATGACCCAGATGGTCGCATTGGAGATTTGCGCCCTGGTGATCCCGGTTATGCGGAGGCGGCGGTTCGTCAGCGATTGGACACAGATGCTGGACTCCCGGCTGGGACGTTAGTGGCTCCCTTTATCATCGCCGATGGCAGCGCTGAGGAGTTTTTGGCAGAGAATCCCACCAATCAGAGTGGTGAAGACGTGATGGCTTATTTTGCCTTTATGGGAGCTAACCCGGATGGGGTAGACCACGTTCGCCTGTTGGGTGATAATACCATTGGGTTTGAGGATCAATGGAATGGAGGCGATCGCGATTATAATGATTTGGTGGTTCAGGTTAATTTTATTTAACGGGATTCCCAGGGTGTTTCGTATGAGGTATGATTTTTTATGTCCTTGATCAAAGGTAACCAATTGGCAGGAGTCGAAAAAAAAGTTACCAAAAAGGCAAAGCATATTCTCCGCGCCTCAAAGATCTGGTGGATGCACTTTTATCAGCCAGAGGAACCCTACCGCTATATTTTCCATCACCTGCCTAAGTGTGGCGGAACATCGGCATTGGATGCCCTCACTCACTGGTTTATCTGTATCAAAGATTATCCCCCACCCTGGGGTGATCAAGATAAGCCACAAGCGTATCAACGCTTTTGCCAAAATCCCAAGAACCTGGAAAAGCTGCATCATTACCATATTTTATGTGGACATTATCATGTATCCGGTTCCTTTCTTTTTGAACGGTATCCCCAGTGTTTACAGGAGGATAAATATCGACTGATTACCTTTCTTCGCGATCCTCTACAGGTTCAACTTTCACTTCATTATTATGAACTCCGAAATCAACGAATCAGTTCTCAGGAGTCTTTGGAAAAGCATTTATTAGAACGCAGCAATTATCTGGCTTCAGTAATTCCCTGTGATCCGTCAAATTATCAGGAAATTCTTAATCGCTATTTTTTTATTGGTTTAGTGGAAGAGTTTCAAGAATCCTTTAACCGATTAGCTAATTTACTGGATAAGCCTAAAATCGAACTGAATGTTTTAAATCAATCGCCTCGTAAGGAAAAGAACCTTTCCCAAGACTTTCTATCTGAGTTTAAGGAATTGAATCAGCTCGATTATCAAATTTATAGTTATGCCAAAACTCTTTGTAGAGACTCCGCTGATGAACATTATAATATCCACGGTTAAGTTCTCAGGTAAGGGCAACATGGCAATAGGCAATTATCTTTATTTTTCAATCAATCAAAATCAAAGAGGTAAGCTCCTATGAGAAAAATTCCCAGAGTTAAACTGATAAGACGTGATGATTGGATAGTTGAATTTTGTCGAGATAAGAGAGTCCTGCATATAGGATGTACTGATTATCCAATTACCCAGTCCAAAATAGCAAATGGATATTTGCTGCATGATAAGCTCAATCAGGTTACTCAGTATTTGGTGGGTCTTGACAATGATAAAGAAGGAATTGATACGCTGTCAAAAGCATTTCAAAATAGTCAATTTATTGTGCAAAATGCCGAAAAACTGGATGAATGTCTAGAAATTAGACCCGATCAGGATAAGTTTGATGTTATTGTCGCTGCCGATGTTATTGAACACATATCAAATATCGGTAATTTCTTAAAGGGACTTTATAGTTTGCTTCATGGTGATAATCGAGTTTTAATTACGACACCTCAGGCGTTTGCAATTAAACGCTTCCTGCCTATGATATTTTGGGGTTACGAATATGTTCATCCCGATCATATTGCTTACTTTTCCATTTCCACATTGTCCCGACTCTTATCTCGATACCAACTAGAGATTGAAGAGTTCTATGGATTTCAATGGTATAATCCCACCTTTAAAAATAGATTTGCTAACACTTTAGTTGCACCGGCGCTATGGTTATCAGGGGGTCGCTTGTGCGATGAACTGGCTCTGGTGATTAAGCGTCAGCCCCAATAGGTATTTCCCAAATACAAAAGATAGGGTTATAGAATAAGGGACTCCGCTGATGAAAATTTTAGTATCTGCCTATGCCTGTGAACCCGGTTGTGGCTCTGAGGAAGGAGTCGGATGGAATATGGCGCTATCACTTGCCAAGTACCATGAGATTTGGGTGCTAACCCGAACGATTTTCCGCGCTCCTATTGAGGCAGAACTGGCTACTCATCCCATCCCCAACCTGCATTTTATCTATTTCGATCCCTTTAATTGGACAGAAGATTGGAGAGGTAGGCAAGGGGCCGTCCAACTCCACTACTATTTGTGGCAAATTCAAGCCTATTTGGTCGCTCGTCCGTTACATCACCAGATAGGTTTTGACATAGTTCATCATGTTACCTACGTCAAGTTTTGGTCGCCCAGCTTCCTGGCGCTGCTGCCAGTTCCCTTTATTTGGGGACCTGTGGGTGGTGGTGAACATGCACCCAAGTCCTTCTGGCATGATTTTAGTTGGTGGGGAAAGGTTTATGAAACCCTGCGAGATTTGGCGCAACGTTTGGGTGAGCAAGACCCATTTACTCGGATGACAGCTCAGCGAAGTGTCTTAGCTAAGGCAACAACGGAGGAAACGGCTAAGCGTCTGTTAAAATTAGGCGCGACCAATGTGCAGGTGTTTTCCGAAACAGGCTTATCCAAGCCAGAGTTAGCCCGTCTAGAACAGTGTCCAATACCGGATAATTCTCCCGTGAGATTTATCAGTATGGGGCGGCTTTTGCATTGGAAAGGCTACCATCTGGCGGTGCGTGCTTTTGCCAAGGCGAATCTATTGGCGGCTGAGTACTGGCTGCTAGGGGATGGACCGGAACGAGAGCGGCTGCAAGCCATGGCTGAGGAACTAGGAGTACCTGCCCAAGTCAAATTCTGGGGAAAGCTACCGCGTGAGCAATTGATGGATAAGTTGGCAAAATGCCATGTCTTGGTTCACCCTAGCCTACATGACTCTGGAGGGTGGACCTGCTTGGAAGGAATGGCAGCCGGACGACCAGTGATTTGTTTGGATTTGGGTGGACCTGCTACCCAAGTTACGACGGAAACAGGAATTAAAGTGCCAGCCTTGAATCCGAACCAGGCGGTGCAGGATTTGGCAGAGGCGATGACTCGTTTGGCGAATGACCCAGAGTTACGAGTTCACTTGGGACAGGCAGGTCAAAAGCGGGTCAAGGAGATATATGATTGGGAGGTTAAGGGAGAAATTTGGGCCCAGATTTATGGGAGTTGTAAATTATGATCTATTAAATGATGACCCAAAAAATTTCTAATCATTAGGTTGAAACCGTTTATGAGTATGAATCATCAGGTCTTTTTCTATTGTCATCATTGCGATTCCCCTCAGGAATCAGCTTTCCAGCATTGGACTCTCTGCTTAGCTGAAGGCTTTAAAGCTCTAGGTATTCCCTTCTATTCTGATAAAAATTATTGGCAGTTATCACCCGATCATGAGCAATATATTTTCGCTTACAATCCTGAAGTAAAACCTGAAGACTGTTCAATTGTGATTGTTAATCATCATTGGATGGATTATGGAAAAGGATTTCCCCAAAACCTTTTCCGACCTGATCGAAAATATATTACTGTTTATGTTGATAGTTTATATGGAATCAACCCGGATTTATGGAAACCAGAATTTAGACAGTTCGATGTTATCCTTAGGTGTCATTTTAATCGAAAAATCAAATATCCTTATAATGTAAAGCCCTGGGTTTTTGGTATTTCCAATAGGATTTTGGATTACACCGATAATCCGATTAAATTTAATGAAAGAAAAAATAGTATTCTCTGGAATTACCGAGTTAGGGGTCATAGTGTCAGAATTATGGCTAAAGAAAAATTTTTGCCATCACTATCCAGAATTTTTTCAGTTGATGATTCTGTAGATAATTTTCATGCTCCCCAGTTGAGTGAACAGGATGCTCTTTTATGGAAGCAAACTGGTCGTCGTCATTACCCAAACTACTATACCCGCCTAAAGTCATCAGCCGCTAGTGCTTGCTTTGGCGGTCATTTAGAACCACCCATTTGGTTTAACTATGCTCCTCCTTACATCTACCTACATAGGGCTTTAAACAAGTTTTTTCCACAATCAAGGCGGATGGTATTGCAGTGGGACAGTTGGAGATTTTGGGAGTCTTTAGCCGCTGGCTGTGTCACCTTCCATGTTGATTTTGAAAAGTATGGGATTCAACTTCCAGTCATGCCGATAAATTATTTGCACTATATCGGAATTGACTTAGACAATCCAGAAGCAACGGTTGAAAAAATTGCTAATGAGCCAAACTTGTTAGAAAAAGTTGCTGTAGCTGGTAGAACATGGGCAATTGAATACTATAGTCCTGTTCCTACTGCAAAGCGTTTTTTGGATCTGGTAAATTTCACTTTAGCAAAGTCATAAAACGTGGGATTTATTCATCGGGGAGGATATCGCAAATTACTAATATGCATTACGAATAGGGTTGCACCGGAAAATATCATATTTACTTTAAATATCATATTTATTTTAGGGAACGCAAATTGAAACTGACCCCTCTCGGTATTGAATTGGTAGAGTAGAAGATGTTATAGTAAAAACGTTCAGCCAATCTTATTAGTACATAAAACTGATAGGTTATATAGTTATGAAACTAGATGGAAATTATTTCACAACTAAATGGGTATCGTTGAAGCGTCATAAAGCTTTTCAAAAGCATCCAATACTTACGCTTTTCCGAGTAATATCATGGTTTATGTATTGCCAACTATCAAGCTCATCGGTGGATATTAAAATTCCCAAATGGAATTGTCGCTTCCTCTTACCCCCCAAACTGAAAAGTGCTGGTTCGACAGGAATATTCATTTTTCGTGAATATTATGAGCCTGAGTTATCGGTATTGGATACCTATCTCACAGAGGGTAAAGTATTCATAGATGCCGGAGCCAATACGGGAATTTATACGATTATAGCGGGCAAATTAGTTGGTGATTCAGGCACGGTTATTTCCTTTGAGCCTGGAAGCGAATCCTTTCAAACTCTTGCTCGCAACGTAGAAATCAATCAATTAACCAATGTCAAGTTATTTCAATCTGCACTGTCGGAGCAAGAAGGTTATGCCAAATTGTATCATATTGATAATGCCCCTAATAGTTACTCTTTAGGCGGAGATTTAAATTCTGAGGCAAATTTTGAGGAGGTTCACACCACGACAATAGATAATGTGTTGAGTCGTGAACAAATTGAACAGGTCGATCTGATTAAAATGGATGTTGAGGGGGCTGAGGAATACGTTTTGCGGGGAGCCAGTTCCTTGTTTAGCCGTCTAAAACCCATTGTTATATTTGAGTACAATCCCCATATTACGTCTCGATTTAAGTCGTCACCCGATGGAGCCTGGAATTTTTTGAAAGAATTGGGATATGAGTTTTTTCAGGTGCAACCAACAGGCGAAGGTGACTTACTGAAGTTGGATGCCCCTAAAGTTGGAAATATTGTCGCAATTTCCCAAGCCAATCCTCAAAGTTAGTCAGTTAACCTATCTTTTTCTTGTTTGAGTTCAAGGTAAAAGAAGTTACCTCGATCAAGAAATCTGCGGCAGATTCTGGATGATGTAGGGCGATGATTTGTTTCGATTTTTCACCCATTGCTCCAATCAAATCAGGATTGTCGATAAATTGGCGCATCAGTTTGGCTAATTCCTCAGGATGATAGGGATCAAAGATATAGCCATTTTCTCCCTCAACCACTAGTTCAGAAGAACCCGCCCATTTAGAACACAAAATGGCTTGACCGAAAGCCATGGCTTCCAGCAAAACCACCCCCCAGATATCCTCTAAGGTGGGAAAGACGAAAATATCTGAGCGGCGGAAATACGCCCCCAAGCGGTCATAATTACCCCAACCTACCCAGTGTACGCAATGAGTTAACCCCTGAGTTTGACAATAAGCTTCCAGTTCTTCCCGTTGTTCTCCATCACCCACGATAAGCAATGTATAGGTTTGATCTCCCTGTTGTTTGAGAATCGTGCAAGCCTCCAACAGACACCGTAGTCCTTTGCGGGGGATGATTTTGCCCACAAACAGAAAAATGGGATGCTGTAACTCAGGTTCTGGTTCTGATTCAGGTTCCTGGCGTCCCAGCAATGTTTTGACATCGGGTACTTGGTAAGGTCGAGCAAACACTCGCTGTTCTTCAGCACCTAGGATTTTGGTCAGATAGTTTTTACCTCCACTCGTATTGGTGATATAGGCATCTGCAAAGCGAGCCATCGTACTTCGCAGGATTAAACGGGGTCTGGAATTGATATAGTCTATGGTTGGTGAACTGCCATCGTAAACAATAACAACTTTCCATTGTCCTAAGGGTAAGGGTTTAAATAGTAAGGCGAGGAGTGTCCAGAGGGAGAAACCACTGACAAAGATAACCTGGGGTCGAAACTTGAGCAGCTCACCCACAATAGTAGGGGATACATATATTAATCCTGGACTGTAACCACGTCCTTGAGTCGTCGGGACAAACTGGGTCTTGCCCACAACTTCAACGGTGAAGGCTCCTTCCAAGCCAGGAACAAATCCTTCCCAAAATCCCGTATAAACGGTGGTTTGCGGAAACGTTTTTGTGAATTCTTTAAATAATGGCTGCCAGTAATTTTGTCGTTCCATAGAGGGAAGCAGCCAAGCAATACGGGTATTCCTGTTAGGGTTCACGTTAATTTACCTCTATAAGGCTCATCTTAAATGATTAAGTTATGGCAGTAATTATCCCAGTAATCCTCCTATGCTTCCGCTTTCTCCTGCTTTAATCCGATTTTATAGGATAGGGAAACTAACACTAATCTAATGTAAGGAAGTAACCAAAAAAACAGCCATAACCAACCCGCATAACGTTGGCAAAAGACTTTTGACTCTCTAGGGGGTAAACCCTTGTGATCAGTTACAGCTTGCCATCGCTGTTTTAAGGTAAACTTTGGATCAAGCCAAGGGTGTCCTTGAGGAGGGTTCGTCTGACATTTTCCGGCATATCCGGGTGCAACCCAAACACTACACCCTTGACGTTGCGCTCGCAAGCCATAGTCGGTGTCGCCGATGCTATGGCTAAATGCGGGATCTAAGTTTCCCAGAATTTGAACCACGGCGCGAGGGATCAAAACACAGTTACCATTCAGGGTGTCAGCAGGTTTGGGTTCTGTACCGGGTTCTACGAGACTATATTTGAAAGGATGCCACCAGGTACTGCGCCCGAATCCACCATACGTCAGTTTGCCGGTGTTTGGATGGTGAGTGGAACCCACGATAATGGCTTTCTCATGCCCTTGTTTGGTTAAGTGATGGTAGGTTTGCCAGAGAGAGGATAGCGCATCTGGGTAAAGTAGAGTATCATCGTTGAGCCATAGGTAGTAGTCGTAGTCATACTTCATCGCCTCAGCGAAGGCTTTTCGCATTCCTCGGTTCCAGTAGAGATTCCCATTCCCCGGAAGGATCTTGACATGAGGATAGGCTTGCAGTACTGCTTGGGCTGTGCCATCAGTACTGCCATCATCGACTAAATAGACATCCAATTTTACTTCGCGAGGAAGTATTTGGTTAAATAAAGCAGCCAGACAGGATAATGTCTTTGGCTTGCGGTTATGGCAGGTCATGAGAACGGCAGTGCGATCGCGAGTCATTGGTTAACCAGACTGTAAGTTTTTTCGGTCATTATTGAAGCTCGTTCATTAATAGACTTTAAGGGGGAAATCTTACGACTTAGGGGTTAAAAATAAATTAACAATTCCATCGGTCGGAAATGTATTTAAGTTGAAATTGATCAGTGTATGAGAATCGGGTCTGATATAATCACCGCCACTATTCCAAAAGTACTTACCTTCATATTTTTCTATAGGAATAATTTTGAATACGTCGTCCACTACTCTTTGGTATTGGGTAATAGACTCTAAATGTAATTCAATCGCAATTTTAGGCAGAGATTTTAGTATCTCTTTACATCCTTCCAATACTTGAACTTCGTATCCTTCAACATCAATTTTCAGAAAATTAACTTTTCCCTGCTCCTCTAACAAGCTATCACCTGTGATAGCATCAACGATTAATGATTCATCGCTACTTCTTTTGATAAAAGCATTTCCTCCGTCATCATAGCGACAGTATATTTTTTTATTGGTTTCTGCGCCAGCAGCATTAATTACACGACAATTCGAGTTGAGATTATTTAAACTTAATTGGGCTTGAGAGTATAAGGCAGCTTTGGGTAATAATTCTACCCCTAAATATTTTCCGGATTCACTTAAGTTTTTGCAAATAAAAACGGCTAAGAAACCATAATGAACACCAAACTCTATAATTGAGTCATTGGGTTTTAGCATTTCTTTGATCGTTGTCAACTCGACGGCTTGCTCCCAAAAATTATGCTCGTACCATTGTTTACCCGTTGAATCAGGAATCCAAAAATCAAATTCTGTATCCTGAAAATTGTATCTTTTTTTGTAAGGATACCTAGATATCTCTTGATTATTTTGAATACTATATCCTAATTTATTAAATACTCTATTAATCATCGCTTAACCTCCAGGCAATACTGGTCACTTTATCGCTTTCATTTTACCATTAACTAAAATGTTTTCAATTAAATATAATGAATAAATATATAGTTATGTAAACTCATCAATAGTTTAAGCCACCCTAAGCCAGTTTGACCCTACCGGGGTGACAAGCGGAACCAAACAAAGATTATCGCTTGCTTTTACCTTTGTTTGGCTAAGTTAGAGATCGCTGACTTAAAGCCGAACCGAAAAAAATATTATGTTCTCATCTGAGGTAATTAATAGCACTCAGCTTTGTTTGAGTATTATTAATTGTTGATTGACAGGCACATCTGAGTAGGTTGAGGGCGTATCCTCAAAAACCTGTTAGAAAAAAGGGGACAGACAGGGGCAAAGCTCATCACTAGGTCAAATATTCTACTTCTGTAGTACAATAACAGCATACCTTGTCGTCAATCATAAATCAACTTTTGATATATGCATACTATTAGCTGTGTTATTGTCAGTTATAATAATGAACCGTTCTTAGCAGAGGCTATACTAAGTGTAGTCAATCAAACTTTCCCTGTCAATGAAATTATTGTCGCTGACGATGGTTCGACCGATGGTTCGAGAGAATTGATTACATCTCTGGCTCACAAATATCCGCAGATACAGCCAATTTTCCGAGAAAAAAATCTGGGAGTAGCGACCAATAGAGACTTGGCTATTAGAGCAGCGAAGAGTGAGCTAATCACCACTCTTGATGGCGATGATTGGTACTCGCCACAAAAGATTGAACAAGAGTTTCTAGCCTTTAACAAGCATGAGAACTCAATCGCCTATTCTGATTTTTGCATAGTTAAACGAGGGGGAGAAGAAAACCATTATTTAGATCTTGCTTTCTTTTCAATTTTTGATCAGCAGCAACGATTGCACTGGATCATCAATAATGTGGTCAAACTTCCTAGAGATATGCTTTTTGCTAAAAAACTCTACTTAGATGTTGAAGGAATTAGGCATAGTCTAAAAAAATATGAAGATTGGGAGTTGAAAATTCGATTAGCGGCTTGTGCGAACTCATGGGTACATTCTGGTCTTGTTGGTATTTATTACCGCAAAACAAACTCGGGACTCTCGCAGGATAACTCCTTAAGGCATATCAACTACCAATATCAGGCTCTTAGGCTAAATCACAAGTTGATTAAAGATTATTTAGGGGAACAAGAATTTTGGTTAGCGCTTACAAAAGTTTTATTGACAACAGGACGTTCTGTTTTTGGTATCCGTAGCAAGTTAAGAAAACTGGGTCGATAAAACTTGCTTTAGCTGTCCTAAATAAGTAGCCATAAATCAAAAAAAGAGTTGCTCTACTTCAATTTATTTAGCGACTTAATTATTGCGCTAATTTCTTAATCCTTAAAATAGCCGCATAAAAGTTGAAAGAACGCATGATTAGAGTGCCAACAAATCTCAATTCTTTAATCAGGAAATTTATCAAAATTATCACGATTAGGTAAGTAACAATTGTTGCAATTGTTGCTCCCATTGCTCCATAAGTTGGTATAAAGAGATAGTTAAGCATTAAATTAACTATCGCACCTATAATCGTCAAAATTAAATTGAATTTTAACTTGCTTTCTATAGTTAAAATAGTGCCTCTTGCTACGCCCCAACAACTATTAAATTGAGACCATACATAGACAGACAATAGAGTCCCAGCAGGCGCAAAATCTGAGCCATAGAGAATCTGAACGATATAGTGAGATAAAAGTGAAACCGGAATAGCACTAGCCAACCATATCAACGTTGATATGTCAAAGTAAACCTGAAGTTTATCGAGATAATCCTGATGATTTTTCTCTTTGAGTGCCGTCAGTTTGGGCAAAATGGATGACGCTAATGTCATGGGAAATAAATCTAGGATTCCCGATATCTTAACAGCCGCTGCGTAAAATCCCAATTCAGACTTATTTTGTAACATTGAACCTAGCATAAATTTATCAATATCAACATAAATATAAATAGCGATTCCCGCCGCAACTAGCAACCACCCTTCCTGTAGTAATTCTTTAACTCTTTGCCAGCTTACTCGCCATGCCTGAATGCGATTTCCCTGTTTTTGATAAGCAATGACTATCCCGATTGAACCCAATACCATCTCCGCAAATCTTGCCCAAGCAAATGCAATCAGAGGGGCTTGTAGCTGAATCAGTCCGATTCTCATCGCCGCCACAAATACATAGGCAGAATTCCTGGCAACAACCGTGTATTTTGATTGGACTTGGGATTGGAACCAAAAATCAATCGTATTAAATGCATTAAAAAGGGTTCCGGCGGCAATGATCCCCACTAGCCAGTGAGTTAAAGGTTCATTGGGCTGTAGCCAATAAATTATTCCTACGGCTGCCAATAGAGTAACTAAGCCACCAGCTAATTGAAGGGCAAATGTTGTACCTAGGGTTTCATTTTTAGTGGTAGGAGTGCGAGCAATATCACGCACTACAATAGTTTTTAAGGCTTGCAGGCTAGCAAATCTAAACATGCTCACAAAAGTTATGGCGTAGGTGAGCATGCCAAACTGGGTGGGCCCGAGATAACGAGTTACCCATACCCCAACCATTAGACTCAATCCAAGTTGTAGAAATTTACTAAAAACCAGCCATCCGATATTGTTGAGGACTTGGCGTAAACCCGGACTAAGCTTTTGAGTGAGTGAAGCGATTTTTTCTAACATTTTAATTTTAAACTTCTAGTGATTGAGGATTGTTTGTTGCGTACAACGATGACTCATTTCAATCACTGGAGTGATTCCTTTCCTCAAGGTTTATGGGGAGGGACGAAGACGTTGACTCAAACGCTAAACTGTGCTGGATAGGGGAATTATCATTAATATCTTCTGCTGTCATGTCCATAGTTAATCTTGCTGTCATCAACACATAAAATGCCCAACCACTAGAAATGGAAACTAGAGTAGTTTCTGTAAAATTTGTTATCATTAACCAAGTGAAAATTATGAGGGGTAATCCGGCTGTGGCATCTTGAGTGCGAATTAGATGCAGTACTCCGTAATAAATATTAACTAACAATGACAGGCTAAATAAGATTAATCCAAACCAGCCAAAATATAAGCCCATATCTAAAAACCCATTGTGAGCATGCATAGCTTTAAAACCACTAGGAGTTCTGATGTTAAATGAAGGGTCATCAGGTCCTCGCCACTCCTGCCAAAACCCTCCCACTCCATAACCAAAAAAAGGATGTTGGTTGATGGCATCGACGACTTGTGTCCAAATGTAGGTGCGACCGGTTAAGGTCATATCCTTCCCCAACTTTTCCACGATAATATACTCGGCATTTTCTGTAATCAAAATCAATAAAGATACGGCAAGAGCTAGAAATACACCCATGCAGGCAAAAGCCGTTCTCGGTGGTAAACGTTTAATGAATCGGAGAAAACCTAAAAGACATATCAATATAAACAGCAAGGCTTTACCCATGCCACTCCCAGCTTGTTGCACAAAGACAACGGCTAATGTGGCTAAACTCATGAAGATTAAATTATAGTTTCTAGATGCATTGATCGACCATAAATAAAGTATAATTGCACCAATAGCCATGGTTGGACCAGCATGATTTTTATGCCCCAAATGTTGCTGACCAAATACTAAGACAAAAATAACGGCAATGCCATGATACCAAGTTAATACTGTTAATAATTCTTTCCAATTATATTGTTTACCTATATAGATGAGCGCCAGGGTAACTCCGATATGAACGATACTTGCTTTAAACGTAGATGCCGGAATGTTAGAAAAGGCAAAAGACAAAAGCATTATCAGGAGATAGGCGCAAAAAAATAAATTTTTTTTCAGGAAAGATGATAAGACATAAACGGTATCTTTAAGATTATTATTTAACCGGGGCGCTAATAAAAGAAGACAAGCACCATAAGTCGCCAAGGTCAGGCTCATAGTTGGCAATGTCGTAGTTCTCAGAGATAAAACCCGAGGATGGAACTTATTCATCAGTCCGATGGTGATACCACCAATAATCATGAGAAATACAGTGGCACAGGCTTGTTCAAATAGCTTAGACCATCGACTATTGGAATTAATCAGTTGAAAGGCGATAACAAAATAGACTGACCCGGCTAAAAAGAGTAAACTGAAAATCAGGGGATGTAAAATTAGCTCTTTCATTTAATGACCTGTGATAGAGCAACCTTTAGAGTCTCAGGATGCAAGCCAATCAAAGATTTGAACGTTACCATTAGAAGTCTGATGGACGCTGCTTCCCCGAAGTGAGGCGTTACATAATCCTTAATTTTTTTGAACCTAGGGTAAAAAATTAATTATACAGATAAAATTGGAGAGTATCCAGTCTACAGCCAAGAGATAGCCTATGCGCTATGTACCTCAGCAACTGACCCGCCCAGTGGGTGTAGCTGTGTCGTTAGGGGTTTCCCTGACGCTCATCTGCCCCGGTTCTATAACTCGGGCGCAACTGCCCACCTTTGAGGATCTACAGCCTCAACCCCCACAAAGGAGCTTGGCACAATCCCAAACTGAGTATACCCTAGGCGGCGGCGATCGCATTCGCCTGGATATCTTGGAAGTTCCCCAATATAGCGGAGAGTATCAAATCCCGCCCAGCGGTTCACTCACCCTACCCCTGGTTGGCAGTGTATCACTGGAGGGACTTACCGAACAACAGGCTGCCCAAGTCATTTCTGCTCGATATCAAAGTGTTCTCAAACGCCCCCTAGTCACTGTCACCCTCCTAAGTCCTCGCCCCTTTAATGTGTCAGTTTCTGGGGAAGTCAATCGTCCAGGAGCTTATACCCTATCCTTTACAGGCGGTATCGGAAATGATCCAGGAGTACAATACCCCACTGTCACCCAAGCCATACAGCAAGCTGGGGGAGTAACCTTGTCGGCTGATCTTCGCAATGTCCAAGTTCGCCGACGCCAACAGTTTGGTTCAGGAGCGGTGATTACCGTTAATCTTTGGGAATTCGTACAGACGGGGAATCCACGTCAAAACTTACTCTTGCGTGATGGCGATACCGTCTTTGTCCCGATTTTAACGAATGTTAACTTAGCTGAAGCTCGACAAATAGCCACCAGTAGCCTTGCACCTGACCCCGAAGAACCCCTTACCGTTGCTGTGGTTGGTGAAGTGAACCGTCCAGGGACTTATACAATCATTGAAAGAAATACGGGAACGGCTGGAAGAACCCTGGGCTTACCCACTATCACCCAAGCCATTCAACTCGCAGGTGGGATTAAACCCATGGCTGATATTCGCCAAATCTCGGTACGCCGCGTGACCAAAACGGGGGCAGAGTATACGATTCCGGTCAATTTGTGGCAACTGTTGCAAATGGGAGATTTTAAACAAGACACTGTGTTGCAGGAGGGAGATACGATTATCGTTCCAACGGCTAGTGAGGTGAGTCCAGCCGAAGCCACTGAACTAGCAACGGCTAGTTTTTCTCCAGATACGATTCAAGTCAGTGTCGTTGGCGAAGTGACTCGACCTGGACTTGTAGAAGTTCCCCCGAATACTCCATTAAATCAGGCATTGCTAGCGGCTGGTGGATTTGATCAGAAGCGAGCGCGGAAAAGTTCGGTGGAATTGATTCGTCTGAATCCAGATGGCACCGTTTCTAAACAAACTATACCGATTGACTTTGCCCAAGGTATTAACGAGCAAAGGAATCCCATCCTGCGTGACAATGACATCATTGTTGTCAATCGCTCTGGCGTCGCTAGGATTGCCGATACGATTGAAACACCCCTAACTGCCGTCGGTGGTATTTTTAACGTGTTCAGACTGTTTGAGTTCTTGGGAGGCTTTTTCTAGCTAACAGGTATGATATTATCCGTTTATGCACTAGTGCTGCCTTGGGGCAGGAGTAATCTCACGCTTTTATCCCATTGTTGGTTGAGGAATAGCCAAAAGCTTGATTTTTAAGGCTTTCATAACCTGGGAAATACCTATAGCAATCCTATTTAGGTTGTGGCAATTTTCCAAACTGGAACCCTTACTATACCTGGGTTTCAAGCCGTTCACTTTTTGCATCCTATTTAGGATTGCTATAGATTATGAATCATGGGATTAACTCGATCAACATTTAAAAAATTCACCCGTAAAAATTGATAACAACACGATGAATGCGTCTAGGTCAATGTGGTCTGTTCAAAATCCTTTGGAACTATGGGTCAAGGACGATCTCGTCCTGCCAGGACGCCGTCCGGTTCCCTTACTGATGCATACGACTCCACCGGACACTGATCCCGAATTAGAGTTTTGGAATTTACTCAGGGAGAAATTACAAGGAGTCGTAAAAGTCCATTGGTTTAAGGAGTTGAAAGATGCTGGCGATTTGGTGGTAATTCCCAATGATATCAAAGATTACATTCTGGGTCGTAACCAATGGGAAGTCGTTCGTAAGTTTAATCAGCAAGTCTTAGCGTCAGGTAGAACAAGCATCAGTTTCATGGGAGGTTTGGAATATAAACCCCAACCCCGAGAAATCGTTTTTGCCGTTTCCAGCTATCGGTGCAACGTCGAACAATCAGTAGCTAAACCCAATTGGCTTTACGATATTGGACATAAGATTTCCCAACTCCAAAAACCCTCAATGCCCACTGTTGGTTTTGTCGGACATACCCGATATCCAGGAAAGGTGAATTCTGTCTTACGTCATTTCCCCATACCAGATAATGCAGTCGGATGGATGGCAGGCAGTCTCTCGGTCAATCGCAATATGAATATGTCGATGCGAAGAGTGATTGCTGCACGGGTAAGGCGGAAGGTCATTGAGGAAGTGCGAAGGGCAAAAAATCTTAAGACATCGATTATCGAGAGAACAGGAGACTACTTTATCTTGCCCAAGGAGGAAAAAGAACGCCAGAGAAATGAGTATCTCCAAAATATTCAAACTAACGCCTACACACTGGTGATGAGAGGAGACGTTAATGGTTGCTTCCAACTTTGGGAAGTCATGTCAGCCGGACGTATTCCCATCATAATTGATACGAATCAGCAGTTTCCTGATTTGGGGGATTTGAAATGGGAGGACTTTAGTGTTATTGTTCCTTACTCGCAAGTGCATCAGATTGGAGAGAGGGTGCAAAAATTCCACGACAGTCTGTCGGATGAAGGGTTTAGGCAAGCTTGCCAGAAGTCCCGGGCAGCTTTTGAATATTTGCTGCCTCATAATTTTGTTTTACCAACGCTGAGGCAGGAGCTTTTGCGTCGGCAAGCGCCAAGTTAACTCAAGCAAGCAAGATGAGTTTGAGATTCAGTAATAAAGGGTAAAATTAGGTTATGAGTTTAATCAATCAAAAACGCACATTTTCACACGGATTGACTGGGTTATCTCGCTTTCTCGAAGAGTCTTTTCTTGATGTTACTAAACCCAAACGAAAATTCAAATTTTTTCGGGGACTAATCTTTGCAAACTATGATTATGTCGTCCGATTTCCTAAAGTAAAAATCTGTGATTTTTTGTCAATGTATCCATCAGCTAGGGGTCTAGAGATTCTGATGAATCTTCACCAAGATGAACGGTGGTCACTTTCTGATTTAGAAACGCTCTATCTATTAGCTCTCATTTCCATGAAAAAAGCGCCCAAAATTTTTGAAATTGGCAGTGCCCATGGTGAAACAAGCTACGCGATGGCGAGAATTAATCAGGATACCCATATTTTCAGTTTAGATTTACCCGTTGACGATACCGTTGCCCATCAAAATAAAATGAGATGGAAAAATACCCCCCAAGAACAACATATTACCCAACTTTATGGCGACTCCACGACCTTTGATTATAGCCCTTATTTAGGACAAATGGATCTTGTGTTAATTGATGGAGATCATTCCTATTTAACCTGTAAAAGTGATTCAGTAAATGCTTTAAAGTTAATCAACGATAAAGGAATTATCATTTGGGATGATTATCAATCTCTAGAAGTGCGGCGAGCTGTCAATGAGTTGCTACCACAGGAAAACCTTTTTCAATTAAAAGGGACTAATTTTGCTGTATTAGATCGTAGTCTAACTTGATTTTTCCCGGAAATCCGTTAATCTGCATGTTAAGCCAATGTGGTCTGTTAAAAATCATTTGGAACTATGGGTCAAGGAAGATTTTGTCCTGTCCGGACGCCGTCCGGTTCCCTTACTGATGCATACGACTCCACCGGACACTGATCCTGAATTAGAGTTTTGGAATTTGCTCAGGGAGAAATTACAAGGAGTCGTAAAAGTCCATTGGTTTAAGGAGTTGAAAGATGCTGGCGATCTGGTGGTAATTCCCAATGATATCAAAGATTACATCCTAGGTCGTAACCAATGGGAAGCCGTTCGTAAGTTTAATCAGCAAGTCTTAGCGTCAAATCGAACACTGATCAGTTTCATTGGAGGTTTAGAACATAAACCTAAACCAGGCGAAATCGCTTTTGCCGGCTCAACGTATCGCTGTGAAGCTGAACAGTCAGTAGCTAAACCCAGTTGGCTTTACGATATTGGACATAAGATTTCCGAACTCCAAAAACCCTCAAAACCAACCGTTGGTTTTGTCGGACATACACGATATCCAGGAAAGGTGAATTCTGTCTTACGTTATTTCCCCATCCCCGATAATACAGTCGGATGGATGGCAGGCAGTCTCTTGGTTAATCGCAATCTAACTATGTCAATGCGAAGAGTGATTGCTCGACGGGTAAGGCAGAAGGTCATTGAGAAAGCGCGAAGGGCAAAAAATCTTAGAACATCGATTACCGAACGAACAGGAGACTATTTTATCCTACCCAAGGAGGAAAAAGAACGCCAGAGAAATGAGTATATCCAAACTATTCAAAATAACGCCTACACACTGGTGATGAGAGGAGACACGAATGGTTGCTTCCAACTCTGGGAAGTCATGTCAGCCGGACGTATTCCTATTATCATTGACACGAATCAGCAGTTTCCTGATCTGGGGGATTTGAAATGGGAGGACTTTAGTGTTATTATTCCTTACTCGCAAGTGCATCAGATTGGAGAGAGGGTGCAAAAATTCCACGACAGTCTGTCGGATGAAGGGTTTAGGCAAGCTTGCCAGAAATCCCGGGCAGCTTTTGAATATTTGCTGCCTCATAATTTTGTTTTACCAAGGCTGAAGCAGGAGCTTTTGCGTCGGCAAGCAACAAGTTAACTCAATCAGTACGATGAGTTTGAGATTCAGTAATAAAGCGTAAAATTACAAGTCAAAATTCGCCTTTTCTTTGTCTATTAGCACCTGGACTCAGCAAAAGTGAGCCTGTATCTTGAAGACTTGTCATCCAATGGACTAAAGAAAATCGAGGTGATTTTCTACTCTGGAAGCGGAGTATCGCTAATCCTTTCTTTGTAAATGTAGGATTGTAATAAACAAGTTTCAACCCTGGGTAAGAGTGTAACCATCGGAAGAGTGTCCATCTGTCATTATAACGCTCGGCATCATCCATAACAATAAGTGCGTTTGGTGCTAAATAATTGTAGATGATAGGTACTGCACCATCACGACCAAAGAAATATTGAGGAGCATCGATTAATACTAAATCGTAAAGACCTCTAGAAGCGATATCTTCTAGACAATGTTTGAAACAAAAATATACTCCCGATATTCCCAAGGAAAGCTTGGGCTGAGCCACAATCATAAAAGAGTCTACATTTTCTTTGTCATTGACAAGCTTCCAGGTTTCAGTACACCAGACCGGATTTTGTTCAATTGATGTGAGTTTGCCTCCCCCAGAAACAGACAATGAGGTAGCTAAGACTAAAGACGATGATCCAGCTCCAAACTCTAGTATGTTTTTAGAATTAAGTGTGACCACGGCATGTGCCAGAAAACGCGCTAAATCTTGTGAAATTGACCATCCACCTGAACAATTAGCAATAGCCACCTCTATATCGTCTTGAAACCTTTTCTGGTGAATCAGGTTAGGCATAACTTTATCATCACTGTCTGTTATAAAAGTTTGATCAAATAAGTTTTGAGCTAGGGTTCGCATCATATCCAATCCAGGTTTATTTCCTAATTTCCACTATACAATGAAAAAGTTATCGTGTATTGTATCTCTCCCGTACTTAAGGTGATAAGCAAACCTGACTACAGGATTGAATAAAGCTTTGGTGTAATGGGAGCATCCCATTTTGGAAAAGAGAGAAAAATTATTCGCGACTTATAATCGCGAATAATTTCTTAACCTAAATATTTAGATATCTTCTTGCTCAGAGTCAAAAGAAATATCTAGTAAGCTATTTTTAAGAGAATCAATGGTTTTTTGTAATTCGGACACTATCGTTCTTCTGGCAACAGACATCACAGAAGCGACATGGGCTTCACTTCCAGCCTTGCCTAAATGCTTATATTTACTTAACTTGGGTGGGTCACTTGTG
>NZ_JAVJQN010000204.1:0-34503 GCF_040218245.1 Coleofasciculus sp. E1-EBD-02
CGGTGCAAAGTGCAAGACCGTGGCACCTAGTCGAGTGGCTGCTTCTTGGGGGGTTAAACTAGACATTGCCTGACTATATCAGAGAAAATGTCTAGTTATGTCACTAATTGTCTAGATATTTACGGACTGTTAGTTAACCCCAACAGTTAATCATCAGATCCCCCAAACTCCCAATAACCCATGTTTGGACGAAGGGCGGGTTTTGCCTTTGAAGTTATCGGTAGATACCAAAATTAAACGGCTAAACCCGCCCCTACAACTGATATGCCATGGCATATCTCTACCTATTGCGATCGCTAACTTTGGTTACTAGACCGATGCTTTAGGGGGATCGAAAACTCGCCAAATCAGCAAACTGATATCATGACACCTTTATTTCGCCGCCTCCAACCCGCCCAGAAATTCCGCATCAGCCTCGCCACGATCGCTCAATTCTTAAAAATTCCTAAACACCTAATCGTGCGTGTGGAATCCTGGGCATATATCGTCTTTGTTCATCGCCGCGACAAAGGCGGACAATTCATCAGTTATCGTCAATTACGCCAATGGTTCAACGCGAT
This sequence comes from Coleofasciculus sp. E1-EBD-02, assembly GCF_040218245.1. NCBI lineage: Bacteria > Bacillati > Cyanobacteriota > Cyanophyceae > Coleofasciculales > Coleofasciculaceae > Coleofasciculus > Coleofasciculus sp. E1-EBD-02. The sequence continues at coordinate 561 of NZ_JAVJQN010000204.1, forward strand.
CGCCTGCCAAATTCAACACTGCACCACCTGCCAACAACTGCGGCAATTGTGGCTTGCAATTGAGAGCGATCGCAAACGGCATCATAAACAATACAATCACCAGCATGTCTCCTGGTTATACAATCTCTGGACACAGCACTGGCAAAGGCTTGGGTATGAACAACCGATGATCTCCTAACCTGGAGACGCTTGCATCGCGATATCCCTGGAGAAAGCATCCATCTGGGAACCTGCGATCGCGGATTCCGTTCTCCTTCTCAAGATTTTCGTACATAAAAGTTAATTTTAACGAAAGTGATTGCATCTATTTATTTTACATAATCAAAACTTTAACCTTAGACGACAAAGTAAACTTCAACTCAAAAAAACTATAGAGTTTAGATTATCAGACGATCACAGCTTCATGGATAACAGACAACGAATTGTTTTACATAAGTTAATAATATTTGATTTATAACTTTAGATAGATAAAACTAGAGCGCTATGTTCCTAAGGTTGTAGGACAAGTGAATGGAGGCGGTCATAGATAGAGAATTGGTAGAAACTAATGCATGACCACAATCCTATTGCTTTTTGCAGTAAGAACGAAAGGAGAATTTGATGGTAACCGCCACAGCACCAGAACAAAAGGTGAAAATCGGTCCGACTCAGTTGTTAATTAACAACGAATGGGTGGAAAGCACCACGGGTCGCCGATTTGAGACGATCAATCCCGCCACAGGAGAGGTCATCTGTGATGTGGCTGAAGCAGATGCGCCAGATGTAGATAGGGCGGTGCAAGCAGCGCGGGCAGCATTTGAGAGTGGGGAATGGCGCACCATGTCCGCCAGCAGTCGGGGAAGATTACTCTATAAACTGGCAGATTTAATTGAGCAGAACAAAGAAGAACTAGCACGGTTAGAAAGCCTTGATAACGGCAAACCTCTAGGTGAGTCGATGAATGGTGACTTACCGTTAACCATTGCTTGCTACCGCTATTATGCAGGTTGGGCAGATAAAATTGAGGGCAAAACCATCCCGATTAATGGTCCTTACTTTTGCTATACGCGACACGAACCTGTGGGAGTCGTGGGTCAAATTATTCCCTGGAACTTCCCCTTGTTAATGCAAGCCTGGAAACTAGCACCAGCATTGGCGGCTGGTAATACAGTAATTCTGAAAGTAGCAGAACAAACGCCCCTAACGGCATTGCGAGTTGGCGAACTGATTCTGGAAGCGGGTTTCCCACCGGGCGTTGTGAATATTCTACCCGGTTATGGACCCACGGCAGGCGGTGCGATCGCGTCTCATCCTGATATCAATAAATTAGCCTTTACTGGTTCAACAGAGGTGGGACATTTGGTTATGGAACAAGCCGCCAAAACCAACCTCAAGCGCGTCACCTTAGAATTAGGCGGTAAAAGTCCCAATATCGTCTTTGCGGACGCTGATATGGATGCGGCGATTGAAGGTGTTCACCATGGGCTATTTTTCAACCAAGGTCAATGTTGTAATGCGGGTTCACGAGTCTTCGTGGAAGAAAAATGCTACGACGAGTTTGTGGCTAAATGTGTAGAACGGGCAAAACAACGCACCGTCGGTGATCCTTTTGATTCCAATACCAAGCAAGGACCCCAAGTGGATCAGGCTCAATTTGATAAAATCATGAGCTACATTGAAGCCGGACAGCGAGAAGGGGCAAAGATGCTGTGTGGTGGAAATCGAATTGGCGATCGCGGTTTCTTTGTCGAACCTACAGTCTTTGCTGATGTGGATAACTCCATGAAGATTGCCCAAGAGGAAATCTTTGGTCCGGTGATGAGCATTATTAAGTTTAAGGACATCGATGAAGCGATTCGTCTGGGAAACACCACCATGTACGGACTCGCCGCAGGTGTGTGGACAAAAGACATAGCCAAAGCCCACGCGATCGCTCATAATGTTCGTGCGGGTACAGTTTGGGTCAATTGCTACCACGTCTTTGACGCGGCTGCACCCTTTGGTGGATTTAAACAGTCTGGCATAGGTCGCGAATTAGGTGAATATTGTTTGGAGAATTACACTGAAGTGAAAACTGTGACCGTGCAACTGTAGGCGACAATATCATAACAGTGGGATGGGGGAGTTGTTAGTTGATTAAAAACTAATGATTCCCCTATCTCTACCTGAGTTAAAAGTAAAAAAACTCTTGTCACCTTGGTGACAAGTAGTTATAAGTAGTTGCAAAAGTAGACAGGATTTTAACTGGATTGCTAAAAAAGCTGATCAGGTTGATGCCAAGTATCCTAAATTTGAGAACCGTCCACTCCCGGCTAAATAGGGGCTGCTGAATAAGTTAGGACTTACGCAAAACCTCTATTGGTAGGGTGTGAAAGCGCTTGCGTAACGCACCTTTACCACCACTTACAAGCCGAATCTAATTCATCAAATAAATTAAATCAGGACACGATAGTATCGTGTCCCTACCGAATTAATCCCCCCTAAGCTGCGGTAGGGGCACGGCATTGCCGTGCCCTATTATAGGGCTTGCTGCATTAATTTGAAAGCTATACTATACAATGCTTTTAAGCCATTTTTCCACCCAACAAGTGCAAAGTTGTAGGTTGGGTTGAGCGAAGTCGAAACCCAACAGAATCTAGGGGGGAATAAGCGTACTAAAAGAACACGTTACCCCATAGTCAAAAAAGGGAAAGCAACACACAAAAAAGGCAATCAGTCAATGCAAGTTTATGGTGGTGGATGACGACCAAATAATTCCTCTTGTGTCCTAATCGCCAACATTGTTGCTCGATTCAAATCAAGTGCTTGTACCGTTGCTCGACCTGTAGCTGTCAACCCGACAACTTGCACACCGTTCCAATCAAAGTGTTCTTTCCATACCTGTTGGCGAGGATTAAAAATGGAGACAACTTCACCCGTTTCCGAGTCCTCAAGCTTTTGCCGTGCGCCTTTACGAAGTGAGCAGGAGACACAAGCAAGAGCCAAGTTTTCAGCAATCGTCTCGCCACCAGCTACGACAGGAACAATGTGGTCGATATGGAAAGTCGCTACTTGACCAATTTGTGATATACCACAATATTCACAGCGGTTATCTGCTCTTTGAATGACTAATCGGCGGAGAGAAGCTGGAATTGTTGCCATCTATGTTTGCTTCGTTACCCGTGTTGATTGCAAACGCAGTAGAGATAAAAATTCCACCAGTTCAACCAGTCCTTCTGCTTCCTGTCGTTCTGCCTGAGACAGGGTATAGCCATCATCCTGACGATCCAACAAAAATTGTAAGCGTGCGTGAACCGCTTGGGGAAGCTGGAATCGGGTTAGTTCAATAGGAATTTCGACGATTTCGGGCATAGAACTGCACTATTCTTTTGGAGGATGCCAAAGCGAGCTATTGTTGTTATATCACATTAGGAAACCTAACATACTCCCACGGTTCAGAGCATCTTTTGCGCCGTCGCCGGAGAATACCGCTTATTAAGCGCCACTCTCACCGCTGTGGTATGCTGATATTTTAACCCTAAGCTGCGGTAGGGAACAATGGCTACTTAACCTAGATTTGGTAGAACAAGTTGTCAATATACTCAGAGGTTAACGTATGGTTTATACGTCATCTCAGCTTCTAAGTTTTGATAAATTTATCGCCCACTATAGCAACAATCCGCGCTATGAATTGGCGGATGGAGAATTAATTGACAGGGAACCCACTGAACCTCATGAAACAGTCGCGGGAAAATTAGCCAGTAAACTTAGTATTGAGTTAGAAAAACAAGGTTGCCTCCAATGGATGAAAGTCGTCGGCAAGACTATCGTAATCTAATACAAATGCTGCTGAATTGTCCTAGTGGTGACGAACCAAGAATTTTGAGGGCAAATTCAAACCTCATAGATGCTGGTTTAGTACAGACCATGCTACAGATAGCGGCTGGTTTGATAGTTACAGGTAAGCTGGACGCTTCTGATTTCTTAATGAATGTTACTGGTTACCTGTTAGGAGTGTACAGCAGTACACCAATAAAGAGATTATCAAGCCAAGATGCACCGATAGCAGTTGGTATCGGCAACTCATTTGCAGTAATCCCCGAAAAGTATGCCAGTTTATTAGGTGAACTAATGCAGGCAACTTTAGATCACAGAAGGAATCTAGAAGGAGTATATCCTTTTCTGAAAGCTAACTTAGACAAACTGGATGATACCTTTGCTCAAGTGTTGCGCGACTGGGCAACCTCGCTCTTATCAGAACTGGAGCCAGCAGCAGCAGAAAATCTTGCGGTATATATCGGCAATCTCGGTTTTCTACTTCAGAAATTTCCACTAGGCTGCACAGCTAGCAACTTAGAGATTGCCATTACAGCTTACCAATTCACTGTTACAGTTTTAAGCCCTGAATGTTTTCCAGAAGAGTGGGCAAATACTCACAACAATCTGGGTCAAGCCTACCGTAATCGAATTCGCGGTGATAAGCCACAGAATTTGGAAAAGGCGATCGCAGCTCTCCAAAACGCCTTGCAAGTCTACACCCAAAAAGATTTTCTACAACGGTGGGCAATGATCAAAAACAATTTGGGTCTTGTCTACAGGGAGCAAGGGCAGATTGAGCAGGCAGTCGCGGCACACGAAGACGCTCTAGAAGGCTATAGTTATCATCAAGAGTTTCTAGAAGAATGGGCAGATACCCAAACCTATCTGGGCAATGTCTACAGCGATAAGGACGAAGTTGATAAGGCAATCGCAGCTTACAAAAAAGCTCTAAAAGTCCGTATTCCTTATACATATAAGTGGGCAGAAACACAGAACAATTTGGCAACTCATTATTGCAAAATTGGGCAAATTTATCAAGCGATCGACATCTACAAAAACAACCTACAAGTTTACACCCAGGAATTTCCAGAACGCTGGGCTACAACCCATTACAATTTAGCTCGTGCCTATAGTAAGGCAGGACAGATCGAACAGGCAATTAAAGCTTATCAGTCAGCTCTAAAGGTGTATACACCTGCTGCTTTTCCCATCGAATGCTTGTACTGTGGAAATAACCTCGGTCACCTAGCATTCGACAATGGGCGTTTAGAAGAGGCAATTGAAGCTTATGGCGTTGCTATTGAAGCTGTTGAGCAGAGTTGGGCTTGGGCGAGTACCGATGCACGGCGTCAAAAGATTCAAACAGAAGCGATAGGTGTCTACATCGGAATTGTAAAATCCTACGTCAAAACCAAGCAGTGGAAGACAGCAATTGAATACGCTGAGCGTAGCAAAGCCCGTAACTTAGTACAACTCCTGGCTAATCGTGACCTGTATCCAAAAGGAGCTTCAGAAAGTGATTGCAATCAACTAAAGTATCTGCGTCGGGAAATTGCGGCAAAGGAACGGCAGTTAGAAACTACCCAGATAAATTTTTCTACTGGCATCGAGGAAAATAAGCAACTACTAGACCAAACTTATTCCGAGCAATTGCGCCAAGAACTGGATAATTTGCAGCAACAATTGAATGATTTGCTGGAACAAATCAAGACACTAGATCCCAACTTCAGCTTCACTCAACGGGTCGAACCCATCTCTTTTGAGAGGATTCAGGCATTGCTACCCAATGATAAAACTGTCCTCATCGAGTGGTACGTCTTAGGTGACACTTTTCTAACCTTTATCGTTACCCGCCAAAGCCCGGGAATTACTGTTTGGCAATCCTCTCCAGAAGACGCTCAAGCTTTATTTGACTGGCTTAGAGAGGATTTTTCTGACGACGAGCAACCCTCAAAGGAAAATTGGAAAAACCAGCTAGAGTTCAAGCTTCATCGCCTTGCTCAAATTCTGCATTTAGAGGAAATCCTATCCCATGTTCCAGAGACCTGCGATCGCGTAATTCTGATTCCCCATTTCTTACTACATCTGCTTCCCCTTCACGCCCTGCCACTCACTTTTACGGATACGTCTCCCGTCGAAGAGGATAGAAGTCTGCTAGCAAAGAAGAGAGAATCTGACGCTGACCCTGCCAGACAAAAATGCCTCCTTGACCGATTTCCTGAAGGTGTGAGTTATGCACCTAGTTGCGGATTATTGCAGCTAACTCAAAACTCGCAACACTTTGAATTTAGCTATTTCTTTGGCATCCAAAATCCCACTCAAGACCTGAATTACGCCGATCTTGAAGTCGAAACAATCAGGCAGGACTTCCATCCCAATGATAAAGTCCTTGCTAGAGAGGCTGCTACGAAACAAGCCATCTACAACCAGCAACTTCATCTTGCCCACTGTATCCACTTTTCCTGTCACGGCTATTTTGATTCAGAAGCTCCCCTGCGTTCTGCCCTACTCCTCGCCGATGCCACGCCAACACAAACAGAAACTTCCCAGATAGTAAACCCAGAGCGCTACATTCGTTTAAGAGAGGGTAGCACCGTTAATCTGGGAAAGTGTTTGACATTGGGAGAAATTTTTGGGCTAGAGCTTAGCCAATGCCGCCTTGTCACTCTCTCTGCCTGCGAAACGGGCATAATCTCTCCCAATGGTTTGATCGATGAATACATAGGCTTACCCGGTGGCTTCCTCATCGCAGGTTCTCCCTGTGTCGTTAGTTCCCTCTGGAGAGTAAACGACTTATCGACAGCCCTATTAATGATTAAGTTCTATCAGAATCTCAAATCCGGCTTAACCGTCGCGATTGCCCTCAACCAAGCCCAAACCTGGCTCAGAGATGCTACAACAGAACAATTACAGCAGTGGGCAAGCCAACTCCCCAATGCTAATCATAGAATGCAACTGAGAGCTTTCCTCCGTACAAAACTGCGTAATCGCAAACCCTTTGAATCCCCCTACTACTGGGCAGCATTTTGTGCCATTGGTCAATAACCCGTGAAAACTGATAGCATCTTCTACAACCTGTTCCAAGCCTTTCCCAGCATCTTCTTTGAACTGATCAACCGTTCCCCAGAAGAAGCCGCTAGTTACGAATTCACTTCCCGCGAAGTCAAACAACTAGCCTTTCGCCTAGATGGTTTATTCCTACCCAAAACCAACGCACCCGACAAACCGTTCTACCTCGTTGAAGTTCAGTTTCAGCCCGACGCCTCCTTATACTACCGCGTATTTGCTGAACTCTTCCTCTTCTTAAAACAATACCAACCCCCTCACCCGTGGCAAATTGTTGTCATTTATCCCAACCGCCCTACTGAACGAGAGCAACCCTTACATTTTGGCAACCTTTTAGCCCTAAACCAGGTGAGACGAATTTACCTAGATGAATTAGGAGAAGCCGCCGAACGCTCATTAGGGGTAGGAGTTGTTAAGCTTGTAATCGAGCCGGAAGAAACAGCCGGACAACTCGCTCGACATTTAATTGAACAAGCGCAGCAACAGCTCAGGGATGAAGTTGTTCAGCGTGACCTGATTAATTTAATTGAAACGATTATTGTCTACAAATTACCACAAAAAAGCCGCGAGGAGATTGCCGCCATGTTGGGATTAAGCGAACTGAAAAAGACCCGATTTTATCAAGAAGTCTTTGAAGAAGGGAAACAGGAGGCAAAATTAGAGACAGTACCAGCATTGCTCCAGTTAGGATTAACCTCAGCTCAGATTGCTGAAGCACTCAAATTACCCTTGGAATTAGTTCAGCAAACTGCACAACAAACAACCCGTCAAGCTATGTCATTCTCTGAACAAAATGTTGCCGCTTTCATTGAACTACTAACCCGTCAGCGTTCCCTCTTTACCCCAGAAGACTTAGCGGAGTTGGAGCAGGTAGTTGCTCCTTTACCGGATGATATTGAAGCACTCTCAAAAGTAATCTCAGAATGGTGTGAGGAACACCCTGAAGTTGATGAGGCGCAATTAAAACTTCTCCCCGATAATTCAGGAGAGAAAGCACCAGGTAGCAAAGAGGGCAAGGTTAAACCTCCCAACGACGCACTCAATAAACAAATCCTAAAAAATGCCATTCAGCAAAGCTCTTCTTCCCAGGATTCCCAGTCATCAAACTCTAGCTCATGAAGGTTGCTAACCCAAAACTGACACTCTATGCCTTTCATCTACGTAACAATTTAGCTCAAGGTGAAGAAGAACCTGTTGATGATGCAAATCATCTGTGGGATCAATGTCAACAATTGGGTAAAAAACTTAATGTTCCCAGACTCGAATCTTTGCTTGAGCGTCTCCAAGATAGCCAGGGCAAAGTTGGGATATCTCCAAGCCGGGATAACCCAGAAAGCGACTATCTAGAATTACTCCAACCAGAACGTCTGCTAAGTTTCTCTGCCATTCCTAACGGCAGTTCACTCCAACTCAGAGGCGAAGTTTATCCCCTCCAAATCCACGATACCTATGCCGTTGACATTACCTTGCGCTATCCTTATCCTCATGTTGAAATTGACCAATTGGCAGGATTAAATCCCCAAGGTTGTCTACAAATTGCTCAAAGTAACTCTTTACTGGGACAAACTCTAGTCCTTTTTGCCCAGCCAGAGGGGAAACTCAACGATATTCAAGCCTTTGCTGATAATTGTCTGACTGCCATTGTGCCAGAATTAGACAGACAAAATTACAGGCTTTCCGCTCAAGGCAGATTTTTAGGCAGTCCAATTTTTGAATATAGCAATATTCAGGAAAATCCAACTCAACCGAGCCATATGTTCATCTGGCTCAATTACCACCCTCAAACGGAAACCTTAGAAACAGCCGTAGATTACGATAAACCTCTGATTCATCTACTGTGCTGTCGCCATAAAATACTTTATGTCTACTCTCAATCTCGATGGTGCCATCAGCAGGCACGAAAACTCTACACACAATTAGATGGTAAGGCTAAAGGATTGCAGCACTTGCCCTCGGAGCCTACTCAAAGGCTGAAGCAACTCAAAGAATCGCTCACCAAACTTTATAAAACTGCCTTTGACTACGCTAACTACCTGCGAGATTTAGAATCTCATCGTACCACGATTGAAACGAATAACAAAAACTATCAAGTTGGGCTGAATCAGCTTAAATTGATTAGCCTTGAAAAAGAGGATGATCTGGCACTCTTGCAACAATTTATTATCCAAAATTCTGAAAAATTTATTGAACAAATAAACACATATTTATCTTATCTTCTCCCCAGTCAGCAACTATTCCAGCAGATGATAGAGACAATCCGGGGAATTGTTGAAACAGAACAGGCTGAGAGCGATCGCGCCACGGAATCAGCAGCTCAAAAACGACAACAACGCTTAGAACTGCTCATTACCGCCGTCAGCACAGGTTTAGCCGTTAGTGGTATCTCATCTCAAGTCACTTCTGAACCTGTAAAAATGCTCATCACTAAAAATCAACCCTCGGATAGCCCTGAAGCTGCCATTCCCCTTTATCTTTCCTACTACAATTTCCTTGACGTGCTGTTTCACATAATCGTGGGAGTTCTCATAGCGCTTCCTGTAGGTCTAATAGTTTGGTGGATGCAAAAACGCTCAAATCGCATTCGTTAACTTCGTCCGCAAACTCATCAAAAAAGAATCCTACAAAGCACCTACTGGGACAAAAACCTATAGTGACCGCTAAGGCGGTTAGGACGCATCTTATGGTAGAGACGTTGCATGCAACGTCTCTACAACATCCGGGTTAGCCACCCCCTTTATAATCTAGTCCGCGCAGGCGGACTACCCTTCGGGAAGGCTTCGCATACATTTGTGTAGCAGCGATTTCAATCGCCTCAAAAAGGGGTTCCCGATTCCCTATTTAGACGGCTTCGGTGTTAACAGTAAATACAAACAAGGCACCACCAACAACGCACTCAACGTCGCCGCAATTAAACCGAAGATAATCGCACTACATAAAGGCATCCACGTCGCCTGACTCAGCGCCAAGGGAATCAAGCCAATAATCGTAGTTAAACTCGTCGTCAAAATCGGTCGCAAACGATCAGATACCCCATGAGCCGCCGCTTTTCGCACGTTCATCCCCTCTTGTTCATAGTGGTTCATCGTATCCACCATAACAATGGCATCATTGACTACAATACCCACCAAAGAAATCACCCCGATAAACGCCGGAAAGGAAAAGGGAATCCAAGCTAGAAAAAACCCGCCCATTGTACCAATTAAGGCAAAGGGAATTGCCAAGAGAATAATAAATGGCTGGCGAAATGAACCCAGTTGCAGCACCAGCACAGCAAACACCATAATAATTGCCAAAACCAATGCTTGACCTGCTGAACCAAAGGTTTCCGCCTGTTCCTCCGCTTCCCCGGTAAACTGATAACGGTAACCAGGAGACCAAGACTGCTGCATCTGTTCCAATTTCGGTTCTAAATCACTGAGAATTTCGCCAACAGTGCGACTGGCGACTTTTGCCAATACGGTAACCGTGCGTTCTCCGCCTCGATGGGTAATCGATAACGGGGTTTGTCCCTGCACTGTCTCAAGCACCGAGTCTGCTGCAATCACAGGCTGATCCGGATTTGAGCCAAAGAAGCGCACGGATAAGAGTTCATCTCGGCGAGTCGGACCTCCAACCTCTCCCCCCCGTGAGGGCCAAGCGGTACTCAGGCGAATTTCTAAATCCTCTTCATTTCCACCCAGAACAAAATCCCCAACATCATTGGTGGTCATATAATAACGTGCCTGTGCCGCCAGTTGCTCTTCACTAATTCCATAAAAATCAAGCTGTTCGCGTTCGGGAATCAGTTTCAAATCCGGTTGCAAGTCGCCCAAATTATCGCGCACATCGGTTGTTCCCGGTATTTGCCGTAATGCTAACTGAATATCCCCAGAAATCCGCCGCAATTCACTCAGATTATTCCCGGTAATTTCGACTTGAATCGGGTCTTCATTTTGGGCGGCTTGTTGGCTGTTGATCACTAAGGTTGCACCGGGATAAGATGTCAGCGCCGCTTCCAGTTGGGAGCGCAGCTTATCCACGTATTCAAAGGAGTTCAACTGGCGCTGTTCTTCAGGAAGAAATACAGCATCAAATCCAACCAAATAGCTGGCTTGGCTGGGCTGCAATTCCCCAGAACTAACTAAAGTACTGCGTCGTCCGACATATTTAATTACACTTTCAAAATAATCTTGAGAACGTAAACGTTGACCCAAGTCATCCGCCACCGCTTGTGACGTTTCCAGCGTGGTTGTTGGCGGCATTTCCACATTAATACTCAAATCCCGTGTATCGGTTTCTGGAAAAAACACCGTGGGAATTTGGGTAAAGGCAAAGACGGCACAGAGGAATAAGGCAATGGTTCCCGCCGTCCAAGCCCGGGCAGTGGTTTGATTACGAACGGTATGATTCAAACTCCACTGAGTAAACCGTTCTGATGCGGTTTCACTGAGTTTGTCAATGCGGGAGGTTTTATTTTCTTTGCTGACTCCAGCTAACAGAAAACGAGATAAAGGAACATCTACCAAAATCGCGATCGCAAAACTCAGCAGCAGGCAGATTATCGCCGTAATTGGCAGCAAGCGAACAAATTTACCCATTGTCCCACTAATTGCCATCAGCGGCACCATTGCCAAAATCGTGGTTAACTGACCAGAAAATGCTGGAGGCGCATAAGTTTTTACCGTCTTCAGCGCCGCTTGATTAAAACCTAATTTAGAAATAAAAATCGCCTCGTGCATTCCCTCCATCATTAAGATGAAGACATCCACCAACAAACCCAACGACAATACCATGCCAATCAGTACCATCGTATTCAGCGTTTGACCCGTTAACCATAAAATCGCCAATGCCCCCAAAAAAGTTAAGGGAATGGACAGTCCAGCAATCAACGCTTCTCGCCAAGACAAGGCAATAAACAAAATCACAAATACCGCTGCCATTGCCTGCAACGCATTGGTAAATAAGTTTTCCAAATCCTCCCAAATTGTTTCAGATTCGTCAGAAATAATCCGGTATTTCATCCCAGGAAACCACAGTTCGGGATTCTGCTGGGCGGCTTCAATTTCCGCCAAAACCCGATTAATTACTTCAATTGAATCCTGTCCAGGGACTTTCTTAATCCCCACACTAATAACGGGTTCAAACTGTCTCCCCTGCCAACTAATAAAAGCCCGACTTTCTTCTTCCTCCAACTCTCGACGAACCGTGGCAATTTCCGCTAAGCGAACCACCCGCCCATCCAGACGAGCGATCGGCAATTCCCGTAAATCGTCTAATTGGCGAAACCGTCCATAAAAGCGCACCTGCGTGCCAATTTGCTCACTCTCCACCTCATCTAAAGGCACATCGCGGTCAGCAGTTTGGATGCGATTGGCAACCGTCGTGGGTGGAATTTGTAGCGCGACTAGGCGACTGGGGTCAAGCTGAACCTGTACAACTTCATCCCGCGCCCCTCCCAGATTGACTTCGCTAACACCAGAAACCTTTTCCAATCGTTCTTGCAACCGTTCCGCTGCCAAGTTTAAAACGGTGGCGTCCAGGTCACCAAATAGGGCAATGGTAAGAATGGGTACATCATCAAAGGAAACTTGTTCAACAACGGGTTGATCTGCCTCTCTGGGCAAATTGGGTTCGGCTTGAGAAACGGCATCCCGTAGCAGTTGAATCGACTGATCCACATCCGCCTCGGAGTTAAATTCTACCTGAATTATGGAGAAGCCACTAAATGAGGCACTTCTAAGTTCTTCCAGGTTTTCAACAGATTTAATCTCCGTCTCTAATTCATTGGTCACTTGCTGTTCAATGGTTTGCGGATCAGCCCCTGCCCAGGTTGTGGTGACTGTCGCTATGGCAATATTAATATCAGGGTTGGCTTCTTTAACGATCGCCGCGTAACCGAGAAACCCGCCAATTGTGAACAGCAGGCTTAACAAAATACCGAAAACGGGTTTGAGGAAAAAGAAACGAGATATCGGGGATGGTTTTGTCATTGGTCATTGGTCATTTGTCATTGGTCATTGGTCATTGGTTATTTGTCATTGGTCATTTGTCATTTGCTCCCTCTGCTCCCCCAGCTCCCCCAGCTCCCTCTGCTCCCCCAGCTCCCCCAGCTCCCTCTGCTCCCCCAGCTCCCCCAGCTCCCCCAGCTTCCCCATCTCCCCCATCATCCCTATTAATTGCGTTCAATAATCTCGACAGGTGTGCCATCTACTAAACGATTTTGTCCTTCAGTGACTAACAGTTCTCCGGGGGAAACACCGCTCTCAATTTCTCGCCGCTGAATGCCTGTAATTCCGGGTACAATTTGACGCTGATCCACCACTCCTTCTTCGGGATTGACGACAAAGACATAGGGGTCTTGATCACGATAAACAAAGGCATCTAAGGGAGCGACAACTGTATTGTCCTCGTCTTCCACAGCAATCCAAGCTGAAACTTGTTCTCCATGTTGTAGGTTGGTTGTGGCGTCCGTAATCCGAATGGTGACTTGAATCGATCGCCCCCCTGGACTAACGGCGGGGTTGACGGCAAATACTTCTCCTTTCGCACGCGCCCTTTCAATGATGGTTTGGTTGGGACGTTCACCGGAGCGCTCCAGTTCTGAGACAATGTAGGCAGGTTGACCGGGACGAATCCGCTGTCCACTGGAGGCGGGGAAGTCGGCAATGACTTCAAATTGGCTGGGATCGATGACGACAATCGGTACTCGCTCTAAAATACCTTGATACTCTCCTGCCAGTTGGGTGGAGACGAGTTGAGGAGTATAATATTCGTTTTCGCGAATATTCAGATAGGCAACAACACCATCAAACGGGGCGTAAAGTCGCGTCCCTTCTAGGTCAACCTTCGCCTGAGTCAGTTGGGCGCGAGCCGTGGTAATGCCCGTTTCGGCGGCTTCCACCTGTTCTCTGGCGGCTTGAACTTGGGCTTGGGCAGCTTGAACTTGATCTTGGGCGGCTTGAACTTGGGCTTGGGCGGCTTGAATTTGGGCTTGGGCGTCTTGTAGTGTATTCTGGCGGGTATCAAATTCACTGGCGGGAATCACGCCTTGGTTATAAAGGAGTCGATAGCGTTCGAGTTGACTTTGCGCCAAATCCCGATTGGATCGCGCCTTGGCTAATTGTGCCTGGGCTTGCTGAACTTGAGAACGCGCCTGGGCGACTTGTGCCTGGGCTTGGGCGAGATTAGCGGCGGCGACGCTTTTCTGTTCTTGTGCCTCGGCGACAGCCGCTTGTGCTTGGCTCACCTGGGCTTGGAGTTCCCGATCATCAATTCGGGCAAGCAGTTCCCCTTTTTGTACGCGATCGCCTTCTCGTAATCGTCGCCCCCCTTCCCGGTTGGCGATGTAGGTGACATCACCCGCTATGTCAAAGGTTAGATGTTTAAATCGAGTCGCCCGGACATTCCCTTCACTGGATACCCAGGCGCGAATCGATTCTAATTGGGCTGGGGTAACCCGCACGGGTAGGGGGGAGGTTTGAGTTGTGGTTGCGGCTTCTTCTTCCTTAGGCGACAGGCGCATCACCGATACACCACCAATTGCCAGCACTAACCCCACCAGGGGAATCAGCCACCATGCTTTTTTTAACTTGGTTTTGAGCCGAGAAGACTGGGGGGATTTTTTCCCATTGAAATCGTCTTGGTCAGCTTCGGGGTGTTGGGGTGGTTTTTTGGCAGTTGCTTGGCTATCCTGTCTCTGTTGCTGATTGCCATTATCAACATGAGTATTCTCAGGAGTGGCGGTAGTGTTTTCTGAAGGCATGGAAACCTGACGGTGACGACAATAGAAGGTCTTACTTTTAAAGTTACTCAGGAGTTTGAATATCACCTCTTCTCTAAGAGAGAGTTTTGGCAAACTAGGCTTATGCCCCTAGCCGCAGTAACATAAGCTACAAAACGTCCGCATCTTCTGGATATTGATTAGACGCTGAATAATCGACTAAGAATTAAGCCCTGAACTAAAGTTTGGGCTAAAAGCTAAAACCCGTTAAAACGGGTTCAAAAACTTACCCAGTAAGCTCGATTCTTACTTGAGCGTTGATTCCGGCAATTTATTTCCTGGCGTCGTCACCCCTTCAGGAGGGAAGCTTACTGCTACTTTTTGGGTTAGCAAAAATTCTCAAAAAAAGCAGTGATTTAAATCAATAATTTAGGGTGATGTGGCAACGCACACAGAGAATTATACTCTCAGTCAGTCGCCCAGAAAAGCTCACTCGCCTGCTCCAGACAAATGTAAACAAAAATTACGTCGATTTAGCATGAAAAATTCGGCAATCTGGCGTAGGTCTAAATAGCCTCCTTACCTACACAATAAAGAGAGGAATAATCCAGCCTAATAGACAGAACACAATGCAAACCACGCCTTTAACAAAAACCCATAAAACACGGATATTGCTAGCGGAAGACGATCGGGTGAATCAGAAATTTGCCCTCCTTTTGCTCAAGAAACTGGGCTATCAGACTGATGTCGTGAGTAACGGTGCAGAGGCATTACAGGCTTTGCAGAGTCAGTCTTATGATGTCGTATTTATGGATGTGGAAATGCCAGAAATGGATGGTTTAACCGCGACTCGTCAGATCTGTGAGCAGTGGTCTATTCACGAACGCCCCCGGATTATTGCACTTACGGCTTATGCTCGGCGGGGGGATCGAGAACAGTGCTTGGCGGCGGGGATGGATGATTATATTACGAAACCGATTGAGTTGCCAAAACTGGTTCAGGCGTTGCAGAAGGTATCGGATAGTCATCAGGGGTTACATGGAGATGAGGGCGCAGGTGTTTTTCCGGCGTCGCCAAGGTTGCTTGATCCGGAGTCGGAGGTATTAGATCCTAAGATATGGCAATCCTTAGAGAAATTAGCGGGAGCAAAAGCCAAGGTTGTCTTGGATAAAATTGTGGGGGACTATTTAGAAGATGCACCCGAACGACTTCAAGCCATTCAATCCGCGATCGCAATCCAAGATGCAGAGGCTCTAAGACAGGCGGCTCATAGTCTCCGTTCGAGTAGTGCGAATCTGGGTGCTGTCACTCTTTCCCATCTCTGCAAGGAGTTGGAAAACTTGGCAAGTGCGGGTATGAGTGAAGTCCCTGCGGAGCAACTGGTTCAGGTAAAGGTAGAGTATGAGAAGGTGAAAACTGCTTTAATTAAACAGATGTCAAAATCCCCAATCCCCATTTCTTAATCAGTAGGGGCTTGGTAACCAAGCCCCTACAGCAAAATAATTCTTGCACCGACCCTTCTACCCTCCTACCATGGATTTTCAGCCCGATCAACCTTTAATCCTCGTCGTTGATGATGATCGTTCGATGCGCTCATTACTCAATTTAGCGATGACAGAAGAAGGATATGGCGTTGTGGAAGCGAAGGATGGGGAGCAGTGTCTGAGCGAATATCTGCATTATCAGCCAGACATGGTATTGTTGGATGCAGTTATGCCGGGATTGGATGGCTTTACCTGCTGTCAGCGTTTGCGTTCTCTACCAGGAGGCGATCGCATCCCGATTTTAATGATTACGGTTTTGGATGATCAAGAGTCCGTGGATCGGGCTTTTGAAGTAGGTGCAACGGATTATGTCACCAAACCCATCTATTGGGCGGTTCTCTCCCAACGAGTACGGCGTCTCTTGACGGCGGCTCAAGCTTTGACACAGGCGGAACAAGCCACCCAGCAATTACAGCGTTTACACCAGTGGAACGCTTTATTGGCAGAGATTCTCCAGCGCTTGTGTAAGTCTACTCCTGTGTTAACCCTGCTGGATTTCACAGTGGCGAAGCTGCGAGTTCAGTTAGACGTTGAACGAGTCATCCTTTATACCTTAGGCGATCAATCGATTGTGGAATCCGTCGCCCCCGGATATCCCTCGGTGCTAGAACTTTGCCTTGCTGATCCAGGTTTAGAGGAAGACTATAAGACAGTGTACCAACAAGGGCAAATTGTCGCGATTGAGGATATTGAGCAAACCGAACTCTCAGATGTTGCGATCGCGCAACTGACTCCCTTAAAAGCCAAAGCCGTTTTAATTGTACCCCTAATCAGTCACGGTCAACGATTAGGGGGGCTGTGTGTCCATCAATGCATAACCCCACGCCATTGGGATCAGCCGACAATAGAGCGATTGACTAATCTGAGCAACTTACTCGCGATCGCCCTGTTCATGAACACAAATTGAACATAGAATAGACGCGATCGCTAACATTGAGCATCCAGACTGGAACTCAATCAATCGTTGAGGTTCTACCATGACTCTGGAAGAATTAGAGAGAGAGTATCGAGACGCGATCGACATCTTAGGCAACCAACTCCAAAACACCCTACTCGGACTATCTCAAACTGAAACCCGACTCACTCAAATTGGAGAATCGGTGAATAACCTTACCCGGATTATTGAGGAGTTCATTCAACAGCAACGCCAATCCGAGTCGGAATAGAACACCAGTTGTGGGTGAAGAGGGCGGGTTTTGTTGTTCATTTAGTTGGTGAGTATCTAAATTAAATGGCTAAACCCGCCCCTACCAGAAAATAGACGTACCCATTATTATTTCAATTCCGCCTGAATCGCACGCCTAATATCCTGCACCATCGTCGGTTTCACCAAAAAATGGCAAGCCCCCAGTTCAAATGCTCGCTGTTTATCTGAGTTAAAGGAAAGTGCTGAAAGAATGACCACCGGAATTTGTAAAGATTGGGATTGTCGCAGTTGTTCCATCAAGGTAAAGCCATCAATCTCCGGTAACTTGAGATCCAGTAAAATTAAATCAGGTTTAAATTCTCTCACCACCTCTAAAAAATTAGCGCCATCGGGTCTAGCACAAACTTCATACCCATGCAACTCAAGATATTCACTAATTGCTTCCCGATTCAAGCCGTTATCTTCGATAAATAAAATTTTCACCAGCTACGATAAGGAGATTGACATGCTCCCGCCGCTAACTACCGCTTGTACCCGATAGGGTCAAGCGTAGGATGCGCGGCGGAATTTTGCTCAAGTCGCGCCAAACTCTTCTTGTAACGCTTCATCATTATCATCAGCAATAGTGGCAACAATGGTAATCGCCCGAGAAATTTCTCCCGGCGATAGTTCAGCCACCGTGCGCGATGATAACACCACCACTTGATCATCCACAATCCCAAAACGGGATTCAAAGGTATCTGACCAGTTCATTTCCAGAAGCCTACGCATCAATTCGGCTTCTTTTTCTGCCGGGAGGTTCAGCACCGAAGACCAAACGGTGAATGTATCCTCGTCTGTAGAACCCGTTAGCTGGACAAAGACTTCTACACTACCATACTTAAACTTCCAGAGATAGCCTTCATCGTTATGGCTTACCATAGCGCTGTCATCTTGCTCCAGGCTAGAGATGACTGTTTCGATGGTTTCTACATAGTTGACGGTAGTCTGGTCTTGGATGAACTCCGTGGAAACAATCTCCTCGGTTGACAAGCCTTCTGTAGATACCGTTTCTGGATTCGATTTTTTAGTGGTCATAAAGGTTTCTCTATAGGAGTTGACAATTGTATATAACACAAGGCGTGGTATTTGCCTAATCCGGCAATTCATCTCACGCCATAATCCCAAGATTTGGTGTTCTGGATACAGGAATATCCCTCAAGCTTATTTTATCGAGATCGATCCATAAAATAGTGAACTTCACGGCAGAACACCCGAAAATCCAGATCCCCGACTTCTTCAAGAAGTT
Source organism: Coleofasciculus sp. E1-EBD-02 (assembly GCF_040218245.1). NCBI lineage: Bacteria > Bacillati > Cyanobacteriota > Cyanophyceae > Coleofasciculales > Coleofasciculaceae > Coleofasciculus > Coleofasciculus sp. E1-EBD-02. Next base: position 19,082 of record NZ_JAVJQN010000204.1, read on the forward strand.
GGGGATCTTAATATCTTAATTGCCGAGAAAGGTTTACACCGTAGCGTCTTCAGGCTTATGAGCAATCCAATACTTGCTCATAAAGTGGTTTTGAGTTGTAATTGCCTCAAAACCCGCCTGAGTGAGGCGTTTGACTAAATCATCGGTAATATAGTGTCTGTAGTACGGTTCGTGGAATATCGCAGGGAAGTTTTCCATCATGGGCATGAATTGGGGAAAATCAATCGCCTGAATTGAGTCACCGATGACAAACACGCCTCCCGGTTGAATCACACGGAAACATTGATTAATGATGCGCTGACGTATAGACGGTGGTAGTTCGTGGAAGAGAAACACACAAGTGATACCGTGGAAATAATTATCTCGATACGGCAGTTCCTCCGCCTTCGCCTGCATCAGTTGGGGTAATTCTCCCGGAATCTCCGATAAGAGTTGATTGGCTTTACGCAAATAAGCTGGGGATAAATCTGTGCCAAATAGAGACGCTTTTGGCAAACTTGCCCGAATCATTCTCAGAGTCCGACCCGTTCCACAGGCGACATCGAGAACTCTAATTTGTTGAGGAGGCACTGTATCAAAGGCTTTGAGTCCTTCCTTTAACGGTGCAAGTACGCGCCGTCGCATCGGATCAGCTGCACCATTGAACAGAAGTTCGACCTGCAAATCATACAGGTTGGCTGAGGTATCACTCAAGTAGCCATCGGTTTGGTAATGGAAGTTGCGCCGATAGTAGTTCGGATAATTTTCGATATCAATCTCTGGCGAGAACTCCTGATATTTATTCTGATTAACCCTCTCCCAGATGTTCAGTAAATCCAGGCAAATCTCTGGATAGTAGCGAAAGAAGTCTTCCCAATGGTTATCAAACAGCAGGCTTTCAGGATACACGCCCCGCTCCACGTCCTGCCAATCGGTTTCCAGAATCTGATCAAGCCTTTGCCGAAGTAGTTGCAGGGTTTCTGGAGAGAGGGGTTTGGCTATAAGCTCATTGATTGGGGGATTAATCAGATTCCGTAGTTGTGATGCTGTGTTTTTGTGTACCAGCGCAAAAGCCGCTTTTCCTTGCTGGAATGTTTGATATGCCAGTTTTGTCAAAGTATCAGCCATAAGAGTCATCAAGCTTGTTGTTACCTGATTGTCATTTGTAAATTATTGTAACTAAAAATTTAGAAAAGTTTAAAGAGTCAAACCTAGAGTTGAGGGGAGATGTAGGCAGAAAAAAAGCCACCCTGTCAGGATGGCTTTTTTAGTTATTTTGTGCTAAACGCTGAGACTAGACATCGTAGTAGAGGGAAAACTCATAGGGATGAGGACGCAACCGCATCGGGTTGATCTCATTGTCGAGTTTGTAGGCAATCCAGTTGTCTACAAAGTCTTCGGTGAATACCCCTGTACTGGTCAAGAAGGTATGATCCTTCTCTAAATGCTCTAAAGCCGCTTCCAGAGAACCAGGAGTTGACGGAATTTTGCTCAATTCCTCGGGTGAGAGGTCATAGATATCCACATCCAACGGTTCGCCCGGCTCAATTTCATTCTTAATTCCATCCAAACCTGCACACAACATTGCAGCAAAAGCAATATAGGGATTACAGGTTGCATCAGGACAACGGAATTCCATCCGCTTCGCCTTGGGATTGTCACCAGAGAGAGGAATCCGGATGGAGGCGGAACGGTTTCCTTGGGAGTAAGCCAAGTTTACAGGTGCTTCAAACCCTGGAACCAAGCGCTTGTAGGAGTTTGTTGTTGGGTTGGTGAGGGCTAATAAAGCAGGCGCGTGTCTGAGTAAACCACCAATGTAATGCAGCGCCATCTTGCTCAACCCAGCGTAGCCATCGCCAAAGAACAGGGGTTTCCCCTCTTTCCAGATAGACTGGTGAGTGTGCATCCCAGAACCATTATCGTTAAATATTGGCTTGGGCATAAAGGTAGCAGTTTTGCCATACTTCTTGGCAACGTTTTTAATCACATATTTGTACACCATCAAGAAGTCACCGGCTTCAACGATTGGTGCAAAACGGACACCGAGTTCATTCTGTCCCCCTGAAGCAACTTCGTGGTGATGCTTTTCAATTGGCACACCACATTGAGCCATGGTGAGCAGCATTTCGGTACGCATGTCTTGCATCGTATCCGTAGGCGAGACGGGGAAATATCCTTCTTTGTAACGCGGTTTATATCCCAGGTTACCACCAGCTTCTTCCCGTCCTGAATTCCAACGCCCTTCAACGCTGTCTACGTAGTAGAACCCTTTGCTCTCCGTTTGATCAAAGCGAACATCGTCGAAGATAAAGAACTCGGCTTCTGGACCGAAGAAGGCAATATCCCCAAGTCCTGTAGACTTCAAAAAGTCTAATGCCTTCTGCGCTATAGTGCGGGGATCACGGTCGTACCATTCACCCGTGCGGGGTTCTTTAATCGAGCAGATCATGCTCAAGGTTTTTTCTTTCATGAATGGGTCGATCCAAGCCGTTTTCGGATCGGGCACCATTGCCATGTCGGATTCGTTAATGGCTTTCCAACCGCGAATACTTGACCCGTCGAAGGCTACCCCATCTTCAAAAGCACTTTCGTCAATTTGATCGTAGTAAAACGAGCAGTGCTGCCAGATTCCTGGCATATCAATGAATTTGAGGTCAATAATCTTAATGTCTTGATCTTGAATCATTTTCAAGACTTCTTGTGGCGTTTCTGGCATGAATGACTCCTTTTGTCAAGTGGACTATTGTTTAGAAAAGTTCAAATAACGGTGGGGCAGTTGAAGTTCTCACCGACCTCGACAGACGGTGGTGTCTGTCCTAAACCTGACGCTTAGGACGACGGGGGAACTTAGGAATCAAGTGTCGCACAAACCAACTAGACATGAGATGAGGAAACGATACGGTTGATAATAGCAGGAGATGGAAACACGGGTAGACCCGATCAGCTTGCCTCCTACGTGTGAGAAACGAGACAAGATACAGTTTGGTGCGAGCTTTCTCCCTAAGCCGGGGAGCCGTTATCGTACTATCTCAGGTTTACCTCAACAACCTGATTGGGCTTGAAACCTGTCTCCTGTTCATCTGACTCATCCTAGGGAGAGGCAGAGGCAGCTTTTGTATCCAAAGTTACAGAATCTCATTTCCTGATCCTTGATATCCTAAGAAAAAGATTAAATTGTATTAAATATTACAAAATGCTAAGGATTGCCCGTCCCCTATTTGTCAATCCGCTCAACAATGACGTATTCTAGTCTAGATAAGCCAAGTTGCTTTGGGAGCAATAGTTGGGCAGTCCAGCTTATGTGTTCAAGAATGGTGCAGGAATTCTCATTCCAGAGACTTTTGATGAGAGCGTCGCAATAACTGGCAATATAAATAGATAAAGATATATAGATTGGGAGAGCCGACTCATGCGGGATGCGATTACAAGCCTGATTAGAAACTACGATATTAGCGGTCGTTACCTTGATCGCGATGCGATCGATTTACTCAAATCTTACTTTGACAGTGGTACAGCTCGAATCACGGCTGCTTCTGTGGTCAATGCTAATGCAGCCTCAATTGTCAAGCAGGCAGGATCGCAACTCTTTGAAGACGTCCCGGAACTAATTCGTCCGGGTGGTAATGCTTACACGACTCGTCGCTATGCTGCTTGTCTGCGGGATATGGACTATTATCTTCGCTATGCCAGTTATGCACTGGTTGCTGGGAGTATGGATGTCCTAGACGAACGAGTCTTGCAAGGGTTACGGGAAACCTATAATTCCTTGGGGGTTCCAATTGGTCCAACTGTTCGTGGTATCCAAATTATGAAAGATATCCTGAAAGAACAAGTCGCCGCCACTGGAGTTGCAAGTACGGCATTTGTGGATCAGCCATTCGACTACATGACTCGTGAATTGAGCGAAAGCGATATTTAATGGTATTTCGCACCCAAAAGGGTTACATCTAGGTTTTTGGTGATTGGGGAACAGGTAATTAGGGACATGTTTAATGTCTCTTCTGGGTATTCACAATTAATGACTACAACTGATGCCAAAAGTCCGAAAATACTCAATGTGATGCTCTTTGGGTGCGACTTTAATGATTTTTCCAGATTAATTCACTTTTGGGATAAGGTGTATATTCCCAGACCAATCAACCCTAGGGCGAGAACCTGTCTGATGCCAAAGGGTTCTCCCCAAATTAAATGAGCCAAAAAAGCCACCGCTACATAACTAATTGAAACGCTGGGAAACGCTACAGAAACAGGGATTTCCCGAAGGGCAAAGATGTAGAAAAGGGAAGCACAGAAATAAGACGACAATCCCACAATAATGTAGGGCTGAAGAAAGAAAAGCTTATTGCCAATACCCTGCATCGCGCCAGCTTTAAGGCTTAGTTGCCCACCGATACCAATCATAATCGAAATAATTAAAGCGAAATAGGCATTCATGAAAAAATTCTCCAATGAGCGTAGAACTATCTTAATCTGAATGTCACAGAAATAAGCCTTTGTTGCTCAACAGATTTGGGATTAAGCCGCGTGACATTGATCTGAATTGACTTGAGCCATCTTGAGTAAGATCCTGACTTATTCCGAGCTAATCCGTGCTTTATTCCTGACTTCTTCCCATTGAATCTGCCAAAATTTAGAGAGAAACTGGCAGATGTCCACTAAAAAAACAATGGGGGTTGAGAGCGTGAGTGAGAATAGACCTACGGCGTCTGGGTTGATTCCTGGATGCGGTGACATCTGTAAAAACCATAGCTTTACAGAAACCCGCGCAAAAATGTTACATAAAGTACAATAAATCAACCGCTAGCATAGTGAAATAGAATAGGTCGATTATAGGTTATGAGTAAACGCGATAATCCGCTAGTATTGATTTTAGCTTTAGCCGCTACCTTGGGTCTGATTGGAGGGGGTCTGTGGGTGTTGAGTAAGGCTGCACCTGATCTAGTTCCTAATCTGTCCAGTCAGACTCAAACCAAAGCTGCCAAAGGTGAACTGAGGATTCTGGGAGATACATTCAGCGGCTATAGCACGTTTCGTAGTCAGCCGTTTCAAGAGGCATTAGAAGAGGTTGGGCTGAAACTGCGCTATCAAGATGAGTTTGATCAAGCTAAACGGGCTGAATTATTGAATCAGGGAAAAGCAGATTTATTAGTCACGACATTAGATCAGTTCCTGCAACAACAACCCGAAGGACAAATTATTGGCTTGATTGACCGCACGGTAGGCGCTGATGCCGTTGTGCTGAATACGAAGAAATATCCAAACCTGAAGTCACTCTTAGATCTTAAGCAATTAGTTGAGCAAGAGCGATCGCAAGGACGACAGTTAACCCTCACCTTTGCGGGCGATACCCCCAGTGAGTACCTGGCGCTGGTGTTGAGTACCAAGTTTGAGGCGTTTAAGCTGGCTGATTTTCAAGTCGAAAAAGTCGCTGATGCGTCTGAGGCGTGGCAACTTTTACAAGATCCCAATCAGAATGTGGCGGTGGCGGTGATTTGGGAACCCTATGTCACCCAAGCCAAAAAACAAGGGCATACTGTCGTTTTATCCAGTCAGGATGCACCCCAAGCGATTGTGGATGTGATTGTGGCATCCAATCGTTTGATGGAATCTCAACCTGAGAAAATTTCAGAATTACTGGAAGCCTACTATCGCCGGATTGATGTAAATGTTCGCGAACCCTCCCAACTCAAAACTCAAATCGCGGAAGATGGGGAATTGTCTTCTAGTGAAGCTAGTGCCGTTTTACAGGGAATTGACTTTTTTACTGCCTCTGAAGCCCAGCAATGGATGAGTGATAATATCCTAGAAAAACGGATTGGTTCCACCGCCGCTGTATTAGTTTTAGCGGGTCGATTAAATGATGTTCCGCAAGCCCCCCAGAGCTTATTTTCATCTCAGTTTCTCACCAAAGCCGCCAATAATACCGAAACTTTAATTAGCTTAGTGCGTGCCGATAACCCAGAACTAGCAGACCGACTTTCTGGGAAGGGGGAAACCGTTGCTGCTGTGCCGCAAGTCTCTGCCCAACAGATTACCGCTGCACCGGATATTGGCAACTTAGAAGTGCGAGGCGAAGTTAAATTTGGTGTCGGTTCAGCAACATTAACCAGTCAAGGGCAACAAACCCTGAATCAGTTAGCCACTGAAATTCAAGAATTTAATCCCCAAACTTTAGCCGTGCGGGTGATTGGTCATACCTCAAAAACAGGGGCAGCAGCGCTGAACCAAACCTTGAGTCAACAACGCGCCCAAGTTGTGGTGGACTATCTTAAAAATCGTGGTCTTAAGCATAACTTTGTCGCAGAAGGCAAAGGCTTTAATCAACCCCTGTCTGGCATTCCGCCGACCGATCCTCGTCAACAGCGTACAGAAATACGCTTAGTTCGGGTTAACTAAGCAAGTTTTGAGTGTGTAGGGGCGGGTTTCACTACTATCTTTTGAAATGGTGCGTTACGCTAACGCTAACGCACCCTACACCCGCCCCGATCAAGTATTCAATGTGGAGTTTAAAACTATGAAAATCCGAACTATTGTTACCTGGTTTACCTTATTTTTTGTCAGTTTAACGATTGCGGTTAGCTGTACTCCTGCTACTGATGTCTCTACCTCTGAATCCCCTTCAACACCAGCCGTTCAGATGGGATTCAGTGCGTGGCCCGGTTGGTTTCCCTGGCAAATCGCTGAGGAAGAACAACTCTTTGCCGCCAATGATGTGAAAGTGGATTTGAAGTGGTTTGATGGCTATCTGGATTCAATTAATGCCCTAGCTGCAGGTCAGTTAGATGCCAATACCCAAACATTAAATGACACGATTAGTTCTGTTGCGGCTGGCTCAGATCAAGTCATTGTTTTGGTGAATGATAATTCAACCGGAAATGATAAAATTATTGTTCGTGAGGGGATTGATGAGGTCAAGGATTTAGCCGGGAAAACGATTGCAATAGAAGAGGGGACAGTTGATCATTTCCTTTTACTATTGGGTTTAGAAGAAGCTGGATTGTCTCCAGAGGATGTGGAAATCAAACCCTTAGAAACAGGGGCAGCCGCCGCCGCCTTTGTTGCCGGACAGGTGGATGCTGTGGGTGTATTTGCGCCGTTTACAACCAGGGCATTAGAACGTCCTGGGAGTAAAGAGTTGTTTAGTTCAAAAGACTTTCCCGGTGCAATTCCTGATCATCTCGTTGTGAGTCGGCAAATGGTTGAGGAACGCCCGGAAGCGGTACAAGCTTTAGTCAATACGTGGTTTAATACGCTGGATTTTATGGATAAAAATTCGGAAAAATCTTTGCAGATTTTAGCCAAACGAGCGGGAGTTACGGTGGAGGAATATAAGGAATACGATGCTGGAACGACTATTTTTAGTATCGAGGATAACTTAGCGGCGTTTGAACCAGGAAATGATATGACCTCGCTTCCGTATGCGGCTGAAGAAATTAGTAAATTTCTGCTAGAAACGGGTTTGATTGAACAAGCCCCTGATTTGGATCAACTCTTAGATGATCGCTTTGTCAAAGCCTATGCTGAGAACCAGAAAACCTAAATCTATTCGGGGCTGATTTGCTCTCATACACAATCGGGGTTGTCGTCATTCATTGTGAATGTTTATCCACAAGAACCCGTTGTGTATTGACCTAAGAAGATAATGTAGATAATCACAGCCAATCGTTTCTGGTAAACCCTAATGACTCGGACTCCTGAAAATTTGTGTACAAGAGAGGTAAAATCTTCTCCTCAAACACTTAAACCTACTCTATTTTGGCGCATTGCCGAAGATATTCCCAAATCCTTGACCTGGACATTGATGGTTTTGTCTATCGGTATTCCGTTTGGGTTATGGTGGCTAGTTTCTCATTCGGGGTGGGTTGAGCCTCTGTTTTTACCGACACCAGAGAATGTTTGGCAAGCGATTGTGTCACTTTGGACAAGTGGCGATTTACCCCAGGATATTGTAGCAAGTGTATTTCGGGTTCTCTGTGGTTTTCTCCTCGCCGCGTTGATTTCGATTCCCTTGGGAACTTTCATGGGAACCTTTGCCAGTATTCGGGCGCTAATGGAACCGATTATTGGAATTGTGCGGTATATGCCTGCGCCAGCCTTTATTCCGTTACTCATTTTATACTTTGGTGTTGGAGAAACGCCGAAGATTTTGCTGATTTTCATCGGCACCTTATTTTTTAATACACTGATGGTTATGGATTCGGTGAAGTTTGTCCCCAAGGAGTTAATTGAAACATCTTATACGTTAGGGGGAAAACGCCATCAAGTTTTACTGAATGTTATTTTCCCCTTTATTCTGCCCAGCATCATTGATGCTTGTCGGGTCAACATTGCCGCCTCTTGGAATTTAGTGATTGTGGCAGAATTAGTGGCAGCCACTGAAGGCTTGGGACGCCGGATTAGTGTGGCGCAGCGGTTTCTGAGAACCGATCAAATTTTTGCTGGACTCATTGTTATTGGATTAATTGGTCTAAGCTTCGATTTATTATTTAGATTGTTGCTGCGAGTATCCTGTAAATGGACTATAGATTAAGGATTGAAACAACTAATAACTAACAACAAATGAAAAAGCTAAAATTAACTGTTTCTCAACTTTATAAACAATTCTCCACTCGTAAGGATGTCACAGTTGCCCTTAAAGATATCAATATGCACATTGAAACGGGTGAATTTGTGAGTGTAGTTGGTGCATCAGGTTCAGGGAAATCAACGTTATTACGTCTAGTTGCCGGGTTGGATCAACCAACGGCAGGTGAAATCTGTGTCGATGGCGTGCGAGTTACTGGACCCGGTGCAGATCGAGGGATGGTATTTCAAAGTTATACCCTCTATCCCTGGATGACAGTAGCCAATAATGTGGGATTTGGTTTAAAGTTACAGGGACTCTCCAAAGCACAACGACGGCAGCAGATATCCTATTATTTAGAAGTTGTGGGATTATCGAAGTTTGCTAAAGCACTACCCAAAGAACTCTCCGGGGGAATGAAACAACGGGTCGCGATCGCGCGGGCGTTAGCCTGTCAACCGAAAGTCTTACTCCTGGATGAACCCTTTGGCGCGTTGGATGTGCAAACCCGCGAAGCCATGCAGCAATTCCTGCTGCAATTATGGCAACGAACGGGTACAACGATTTTGATGATTACCCATGATGTAGGGGAAGCGGTGTTTCTCTCCCAACGCATCTATGTGCTGACGACGCAACCGGGTACAATTCAAGGGGAATTGACGATTGATTTACCTCGCGATCGCGTATCTGATAATTCTGATGGGCGTAGGCTGAACATTAAGCGTTTGTCGGCGTTTCAAAACTACACCGATCAGATTATTGAGTTACTCACCGATCAACCAGAAGCTGCACTTTTGCAGAGCTGATTGAGTGTTAATAGTTAGCTGAAAAACTTTCCACATTCCCCAATTTTAATCTAACCAATCATCAATGGGATTGGCTTTAAAATGAATCGGTGGTTTACTCGTGTTAACCGTTGGCGGAGCCTTTTTTCCTGGCTTCCGTTGGGTTGGCGATTTGGATAAACCTGGGGATGGTGCATGACGGGCTGACGGTGGTGAGGCTGAGTATTTTGACTTACGACCCATTTTTCTACCGTTAGCCGCCGATTTATAACGCAAACATTCATGGGCTTCATTCAGTTCTTGCAACTTGTACTGGGCTTTCTGTTGTAGACGGGGATGACCCACAAAACGGTCAGGGTGCCATACCCACGTCATGTCTAGATACCCTTGGTGGACTTCCTCGGGTGAGGCACTAGGGTCTAGGTCTAAGACTCGGTAGTATCGTTCTACGTCTAACATCTACAACCATCCTCACGACTGACAGCAATATCTTGATATTGATAAAAATAGTAATTCAAGTTCTCTGTTGTTGTGGCTGAAACCATGCAAAAAAATACATCAGTTTAGGAAAGATATAATTTGTAAGTTTTTATTAACGTAAGTTAACAAATTTAAATCCTCCTGTTTACTCAATTGTTGAGAGTTTGAGCGTTTTTATAGCGATATATGTCATATCAGCTCAAGTTACCCGTTCTTAAGTTGAACGACCATAACTAATCTAGAGGAGGGATGAAAAATAGGTAATTAGACGGAGATCAAGTAGTATATTTCCTCAGAGCGTGTTGAAAAAGGTGTCTGCACAGAGGAAGGGCGGGTTGAGACATCGCTATAATGCTTTGAACCTTTCGTCCACAACCCACACCTGCCCTTACCCTACTTTCTCAGGTGCTTTTCACACACCGTCTAGTCGTTTAAGTTGAGAAAACATGCAGTTAGCAGCACGAGTTGGTCAAGTCTCTCCCTCTCTCACCCTAGCGATTTCCGCGAAAGCTAAGGCAATGAAAGCCGATGGCTTGGATGTGTGTAGTTTTAGCGCCGGGGAACCCGATTTTGATACCCCGGCTCATATTAAGGCGGCGGCGAAACAAGCCCTAGATCAGGGGAAAACCAAATATGGACCCGCCGCTGGGGAACCGAAATTACGGCAAGCGATCGCGAATAAACTGCGCCGAGATAATGGGTTAGAGTACCAGCCGGACAATATCATTGTCACCAATGGCGGTAAACATTCCCTGTTTGGTTTAATGCAAGCGCTGATTGAACCGGGGGATGACGTGATTATTCCCGCCCCCTATTGGCTTTCCTATCCGGAAATGGTCAAACTGGCAGGGGGTACGCCGATCATTGTGCAAACGGATGCGTCAACGGGGTATAAAATCACCACAGAGCAACTCCAGGCGGCGATTACGCCCCAAACCAAGCTATTTATCCTCAATTCCCCCTCGAACCCTACAGGGATGGTATATACCCCAGAGGAACTCAAAGCCCTCGCCCAAGTGATTGTGGAACGGGATATTCTAGTCGTCTCGGATGAAATTTATGAAAAGATTCTTTACGATGGCGCTCAACATTTGAGTATTGGTGCTATTGGATCAGATATCTTTCAGCGCACGATTACCAGTAATGGGTTTGCCAAAGCCTACTCGATGACAGGTTGGCGTGTGGGGTATTTAGCGGGTGCTGTGGATTTAATTAAGGCAGTTACCACAATTCAAAGCCACAGTACCTCTAATGTTTGTACCTTTGCCCAGTATGGCGCGATCGCAGCCCTGGAAAATCCCCAAGACTGTGTAGAAGAAATGCGCCTTGCTTTTGCTAAACGCCGACAAGTCATATACGAACGCCTGAATAATATTCCGGGAATTCGTTGTTCTCAACCCAATGGCGCGTTCTACGTCTTTGCCGATATTAGCAAAACTGGACTCCAATCCCTGGAGTTTTGTAATCGCCTTTTAGAGGCTGAGAAAGTCGCAACAGTTCCCGGTATTGCCTTTGGTGTCGATAACTGTATCCGTCTGTCCTATGCTACTGATATGCCATCCATTGAAAAGGGTATGGATCGATTGGAGAAATTTGTTCGCCAGTTAAGTTAAGCGTTGGGTTCTAGGTGCAGTCAGGGCGGGTTTTGAATAAACGTTGTCATCAACAATGAAACGAAAATCCCTAAACCCGCCCCTACAACTTAGGTTCCCTGAACGAAGCCAAGGGTCAAAACTATGTCCAACTAGCGAAGCAAAGGATAAACAATCAACACTCAACACTTACAACTGTGACTTAAAAATTAGGAGATAACACTGATGACCTATAAAAGAATATTAGTCGCCCTTGACCATTCCCCTCAAACTGAGGGAATCTTTACCCAAGCCCTCGATCTAGCCAAACAAGAAAAAGCAGCATTGATGCTCTTTCATTGCCTGCCTGTAGAAAACCAAGGTGTAGGTTTTTATGGAGATATGTTTGGGAGAGAATTGGTTGACTTCTCCCGTCGTATGCAAGAAAAAATGAGAAAGGAAACGGATGAAACTCAGAAATGGCTAGCTGGCTATTGCCAGAAGGCAACAGATGAAGGTGTGGCAACAGAATGGACGTGTAAAATTGGAGATGCTGGGAGTGCAATTCGAGACTTGGTGAATAGTTGGGATGCTGATTTAGTGGTTATTGGTCGTCGAGGTCGTCGGGGTTTAACTGAAGTGCTTTTAGGCAGTGTCAGTAATCATGTGGTTCACCATGTTCCTTGTTCCGTTTTAGTGGTGCAAGGGGTTGTGAATGAAACGTCGGAAACCTAGTTGGTCTTATGTCATTGGTAAGCCTTTGATCTGTCTAAGTCTTTGATATCATAGAGTTTGGACAAAAAATTAACGTTAATCAGCGTCTATGAACGATAAACTTAGGCTGAGAAGTTGGGTTAATTTCAAGAAACAGATTCTCAGTTTAACCCAGAGAGTAAAATTAGGAGGGAATCACGGTGAGTCAACCAAGACGTTGATGCCAGGGAGCACATTGAGATGGCAATCTTTAGTCAGTTTTATCAGTGGTTTGTTAATCGTCATGGCATTGGGATGGCACAATCCACCAGCATCGGCGCAAAGAATTAGTCAAGCCAAAATTGTGGAAATTTTAGGGGGAAATCAAGCTTATATCCAAAACAAACCCGCCAAAGTTAATGCGGTTGCTACATTGGGACAAACAGTGAGTACCAAACAAGCACGGGTAAATTTGCTGTTTAATAACAATGCGGGGGTGCGACTTGGACAAAATTCGGCACTCACGGTGGGGAGTCGCTGTGTGCGGCTGCGAAGTGGTAGAAGTGTCGTTTCGGGGGCGCAAGGATGTGTAGGTTCGATTACCGCAGTGACGCGGGGAACTGTTTATTTGATGGAATTAGATGAAAATGAACAAGCACAAGTGAAGGTCTTACAGGGAGAAGTTGCCTTGAGCGAACGGTATAATTTGTGGAACCCTCAGCCCGTTTTGTTACGTCAAGGTCAAGGGATTAATATTAGTCCGGAGGGGGTGTTAGGGACGGTTATAGACCTGTCAAAAGACGAAATTGAAAAAATTGTTACGGGGGCTTTGTTTGAAGGGTTTGATATTGAAATTCCGGGAATTGATAAACTAGAAGAAGTTTTGAATGAGCAGTTTCCGCAAATAGAAATTCCCGATGTATTGAGAGACAATGTGCCGTCAATTCCCAATCCTTTTTAAGCGGTGGAGTCAAGGCGATGAATCACTGGTGGCAATGGCTGGACAAACAACGACGAAAACGCATCCGACGGCGTCGCCGGAGTCATTCCCAACCGTTTTGGCGTCCGCAACGGATTGGCTTGATGCTAATGGGATTCTGGACGGTTTTGGGTGCTTTGGTAACGGTTTGGCAGGGGACGCCTGTACAGCTAGCGGAACGCCAAAGCCAAAAGTGGTTCATTGAATTGCGCGGACCCGTTGCACCTCCTGATGATATTGTAATTTTAGCGATCGATGATCAATCGTTGACGGCATCAGAACGTTATCGCAATCCAATTGATCCGAATAAAGCCTTGGTTGTCGATTTGTTAACACCACCGTTTCCCTGGAAGCGAACCGCTTATGCTGAGGTGCTTGAACGGTTAATGGCGGCGGGTGCTAAGTCAGTGTCCTTTGATTTACTGTTTGATCTTCCCAGTGGGTATGGTGCTGAAGATGATCAGCCGTTTAAACAAGCATTAACTAAATATAGCGATCGCATCGTGCTAGCGGCTGTCTACGAAGATACCATTGATCCCCAAGGTTTTACCACGTTTGAGTTGTATAAGCCGTTACCCGAACTTTATCCAGATGCGGTGCAACTGGGTTTAGTCAACTTTTTACCCCCAGAGGTGGATGGGAATGTGTATCGGCTGGGGCATGAATACAGCCGAGAAATTCTGCAACCGTTGGGATTAGAAATGATTCCGTCATTTGCTAAAGCGACGTTAGACGTGGCAAATGTTAGCTATCCCCCGCCAAAAGGGAGTCAGGTTTTCTTCTACGGAACCCCAACTCAGAATCAAGGTGTTTTTACTACCATTCCCTTTTGGCAGGTTTTGGCATCAGATATATGGGACGTGCATTTACGAGAAGAAACCTTCAAAGACAAAATTGTCTTGATTGGCACAACAGCCGATGAGCAAAATATCGGTGATTTTGTGCCGACACCTATCCAGTTAAACATGCCAGGGATAGAGCTTCATGCTAACGCGATCGCCACCTTAATGGAAGGACGTTCAATTGCCGTCGCTATCTCGAATCCATGGCTAGAGGGATTGTTTGTGTTTGTCCTGGTTGGGGGAACCGCTATCCTGTTGTATAAACTGCCCCGACGTACTGCGGCAAGCTTGTTTTGGGGATTGGGGATGGCAGTGGTTTGGGTAGGACTAGCATTTTTAGGCTATAGCAGCGCCAAACTGATTTTTCCCATTGCCGTCCCTGCGATCGCGATGACGCTCAATAGTTTCTCCTACTTTACAGCACTTTTCATTGGGGATCAAATTGAAAAACGTCGCTTCCGCAGTACCTTAGAACGGTATGTCGCCGCACCTGTCGTTCAAGAAATTCTCAAGCAGCACGATGATTATCAGGAATTACTCAAAGGACGTAAATTAAAAGCCGCTATTTTATTCTCCGACATTCGCGGATTTACCACCCTCTCTTCCCAAATTTCACCTGTCCGATTAGTGCGACAACTGAATCGATATCTCAATGACATGGTTGAGGTGATTTTAGATGCTGGCGGTACCGTGGATAAATTCATTGGGGATGCGGTAATGGCAGAATTTGGCTGTCCGGTATCTGAGGGGGAAGAAACCGATGCTATGAATGCCATTCGTGCGGCATTAGGGATGCGAAAAGCCTTGCATCAGTTGCGCGAGGAATGGCGTCAGGAAGAACGAATTCCGTTATTTAATGGAATTGGAATTAATTATGGGGAATTGATTGCTGGGGATATTGGTTCTCAGCGTCGTCGAGAATATGCGGTGATTGGGGATGCGGTGAATGTGGCGAGTCGGGTAGAGGGGTTAACGAAGAAATTTGGCACAGATATTTTGATTACTGATTCTCTGTATCAGGTTGTCAAAGATGAGGTTGAGGTGGTGTCAGTGGGGGAAGAAGAAGTAAGAGGGCGGACGGGGACGGTGAAGTTATATAGTTTAATTGGGTTAAAGGGAGAATCACCGCAATTATATCAGCAGGTGCAGAGGGATTTACAGGAATTTTTACAGCAAAAAGAGGGTTAAGTATTAGTAGCGAGCAAGATGCTCGCACTACAATAATTTCGCCGTTATTAGCTATAACGTTTAAATGACAAATAGCTTACCAGGAAAAATTAAAGTTAACAGTGGGGATTGTCATTTGTCCTTTGTCATTAGTCATTCGTATCATTCTCATAACACAAACCGCCTTGGACATTAACCAAGACAGTTTGAGTGATATATTCAATTTATTAAAAGTCACGACTCTAGGCGTCCACTACCTCTGACCACTCTGATGGGGAGTTTAGTCCCCCGTTGGTAGTGACGAAGTGGAGGAAGCGACAAAAACTCCACAACCGCCTCAGCTATCGCTTATCCAGCACTGTC
>NZ_JAVJQN010000071.1:0-42027 GCF_040218245.1 Coleofasciculus sp. E1-EBD-02
CAACAATATCGATAAGACGATGACCACCAGCGCTCCGAGAAGATTGTATTTTACCATTGAGTTCCCATCGGTGCAAAGTGCAAGACTGTGGCACCTAGTCGAGTGGCTGCTTCTTGGGGGGTTAAACTAGACATTGCCTGACTATATCATAGAAAATGTCTAGTTATGTCACTAATTGTCTAGATATTTACGGACTGTTAGTTAACCCTTCACGACCTTCGAGGGCAGGCTCCAAGTCCGACTCCTTATATAATTGGTCAGAAACATCTACAGATTTCACAAATTATGTTCAGATGTATTTTAGTTGGGATAGCTAGCTTCTTAATTTTTATCGGTAGTCCTTTTACCCTAGCGATGCTTCACGCTGCCCCGGCTTTGGCTGTGGATTATAACAAAGAATATTTGGTTAATTCAGATTTTTCCGATCGCGTGCTGACTGATGCCAGTTTTAACCAAGCCGATTTGCGGGAAAGTAATTTTAGCCATGCGGAGTTGCAGGGCGTTAGTTTTTTTGGGGCAAATCTGAAATTGGCGAATTTGGAAGGGGCAAATCTCAGTTACTCAACGTTAGATAAAGCGCGTTTGAATGGTGCTAATTTGAAAAATGCTGTGCTTGAAGGAGCCTACGCTTTCAATGCACAGTTTGATGGTGCGACGATTGAGGGAGCTGATTTTACGGACGCTTTTCTTGATCCCAAAGCTGAAGAAAAATTGTGTCAAATGGCTACAGGTACAAACCCCACCACAGGTCGCCAAACTCGCGATACTTTATTCTGTTTTTAACTGTTAAGACTAGAGCTTACCATTAAATTGGGCGCAAAGCTTTGCGCCCCTACGGATTCTGGGGGTAAGGTTAATTCATCCAATTCGGTGTTTGTGGCGATTGGAATCAGAAAAAATGTACCATTGCTCCCCCTGCTTCCAGACGCGCCATGGCGCGTCTCTACATTGCTTCCCCAGCTCCACCCACAACCACAACTTATTCAGCAATCCCTAACTATATGGGGGCAAATTTATGGATATCTAAGATATTAGTTTGACGCATTTTTTGTAACTCTTGCAAGCGTTTATAGGCTTCCCGAATTCCTTGAGAATAGTATTCCTTACGTTTCGGGTCAGTAGTGAAATTTAGCTTTTGCCATTGTTCTAGACAATATCGCTTGTGTTTGTTCCAGGTCACGACTTCTAAACAAGCAGCGGCGGTGCGAATGGCTAAGGGTGTGCGCGTAAGATCTTGACTACGCTTTTCATTTAAGTGGAATAAATGTTCCACCAGAACCATTTCCTCTGGAAACTGGATACTCCGATCTTGTAATAGGGAAATTAGCTTTTCAGGGTGCTGTAATAGGATAGATTGCGCGACAGATTGCACGTCTAAGATTTGCTGCCATAAAAATCGGTGAGGAGAAAGACTAAACAACAAATCCTTTGCATCTAAGATGTCGATAATCGTCTGGCGATATTCGGGACGATGTAGATAAATTCGTAAGAGTAAGGCTTCCGCTTCTTCGAGTAGACTGTGTTCTTGGCTAATGGATAAGTCAATCGAAATGGGTAAGTTTTGCTGCTTTAGATTGGACTTATCATCTTTCTTAATTGGAGTGATGCGTAATGTATTCAGTTGCGTCTGTAACGCTTGGACGAGTCGAGGAATCATTTGGGTTTCTCCCAGACTCAGCTTTTCGGCACAGTAGTTGATGTAATAGCTTTGCTGGTTAACGTCCTCTAATTTGTACAGCAATTTGACAATTTTCTGAGCAACTTGTTTAAATTGGGGGGCTTGCTTGAGATCTTTTCCGATTATGAGTTGATCAATCTGCCAATGTAACCATAAGGGCGCGTTTTGGAGTAGCTGTTGGTATTGTTCTGCCCCATCGGGGGTATGGGTGAGGAATTCGTCGGCGTCTTTACCATCAGGGAGGTTGAGTATCCGCAGTTGTACTTGTCCTTTGTAGGCTAAGTCGGCAATTTCTCCGATCGCGCGTTCGGTGGCTGTGGTTCCGGCTTTGTCGGCGTCAAAGTTGAGGATGATTTGGTTGGATTCGGTGTAACGCAGCAGTAGGCGCATTTGATCCAAACTTAAGGCTGTACCCAAGGAGGCGACGACGTTGTGAATCCCTACCCGATGCAGCGCGATCGCATCAAAATAGCCTTCCACCACTACGGCTTGATCCTTATCCCCAATGGCGTTGTAGGCTTTGTCTAAGGCATATAAGGTTTTCCCTTTATTAAATAGCGGCGTTTCCGGGGAATTAAGATATTTGGGAAGTTCATCCCCCAAGGCTCTCCCGCCAAACCCAATCACTCGCCCTTGACGATCATGAATCGGAATCATGATGCGATCGCGAAACCGATCATAATAGCCGTCTCCTGATTTGCGGGGCAAAATTAATCCCGCATCTTTAACCAGTTGTACGGGTTTGCCTTTTTGTTCCACCAGATAACGGTACAGGGTTTCCCACGTCGCTGGTGCATAGCCTAACTGAAACTGTTGTAGGGTTTCCTCACCCAGATGTCGCTGCGATTGTAAATACTCCAGCGCTTGCTGTCCTTGGGGTTGTCGGAGTGCGTGCTGATAAAATGAGGCGGCGAGTGCCAAAATCTCATACAGTTGCTCCTGTAAGGATAGCTGACGCTGTAATTCCTGACGTTGTTCAGGTTCCAGGGTTTTCACTCGGATTTGATAGCGCCGAGCTAAGTCCAGAACCACCTCACTGAAGGACTGTTTTCCCGCTTCCATGAGGAATTTAATCGCAGTTCCACCCGTACCGCAGCCGAAGCAGTAGTACATTTGTTTGTTGGAACTGACGGTAAAACTGGGTGTCTTTTCGCCATGGAAGGGACACAAGCCCACATAGTCTTTACCCCGCTTTCGCAGCACAACTTGCTCCGAGACGATATCAACAATGTCTACTCGTTCTTTGACTTGGGCGATGGTGTCTGGGTGCAGCCGAGGAATTTGCACAGCGTTGTTCCTGAGAAATTGGTAATGGGCGAGTACATATCAAGGTTCTGGGCGACAGCAGGGATAGGGTAGCTTCCGTGAGCCGTTTTTCCAGAACCCAATACGTCTATTGTAATTATGTGATATCCCACACCCAAGGATCAATCATGAATTCAGCACAGACAATTATTCTCTCGCCATTGGAATTGAGAGTGATTGAGGAAATGAATAAAGTGCGAACTCAGCCCAGGTCTTATATTCCGCTTTTAGATAACTGGAAACAGCGCTTTTCGGGGAACCAGGTCAAACTTTCGCAACAGGTATTTTTACGTACCATTGAAGGTGTCAATGCGGTTGATGAGGCGATTGATTTTCTCCAATCCACTCGTCCTTTATCGCCGTTAAAGCTATCTCTAGGGATGTCGCAAGCGGCGAGGGATCATGTTCGTGCTCAAGGAGAAACGGGCAATATCGGACATATTGGTGGCGATAACAGCACTCCGTTTATCCGTCTGAATCGGTATGGGCGTTGGCAGCTCACAGCGGGTGAAAATATTACTTATGGTGTGGCACGGGCGGATGACATTATTATGCAATTAATTATCGATGATGGGGTTCGCGATCGCGGGCATCGAAACAATATCTTTAATTCCGCGTTTCAAGTTGCAGGTGTAGCCTTTGGCTATCATATTCAGTATCAAAATATGTGTGTGATTACTTATGCTGGGGGGTACAAGACAGCATAAGGCAGAAGGGTTGATTTTATTTCCACCAACCTACTTAAAAGGGCGCACATCTGTGCGCCCCTACTTTAAATGCATGACCCCGGATTTTGTAACAAAACAATTTCTACCTGTTTTCCCAAGGGCGGGTTTAGTCACGTTATTGGTTTGTGGCAAAATGTTATCGGTAAAACCCGCCCCTACACCTGTACCCCCTGCACTCCTGTACGAATCATCAGCAACATGGGAAGATAATCTCTGATAGCTGATGTGCCGTGTTCTAGGAGTGTAACCCTTGGTAACTATTCGCTGTCGGGAGATGACATTCCCGAATATAGAAGCGATCATTTTTGATAAAGATGGGACGTTAGAAGATTCACAAGCCTTTTTGCGAGAATTGGCGCATAAGCGATCGCGCTTGATTGATGCTCAAATTCCTGGTGTGGGTGAACCCTTGCTGATGGCGTTTGGCATTCAGGATGATAGCCTTGATCCGACGGGATTGATGGCGGTGGGTAGCCGTCGGGAAAGTGAAATTGCAGCAGCGGCTTATATTGCCGAAACGGGGCGAGGTTGGATAGAATCTCTAGAGATTGCCCGTAATGCCTTTGTCGAAGCAGAGCGATATCTCAAGGATGCAGCCGGGACTTCTCCGTTATTTGCTGGGAGTTTAGATGTCCTCAAATCCTTGTCTGAAGCGGGTTTAAAATTGGGAATTCTGTCGGCGGCTTCAACAGCAGGAGTACAAGCCTTTGTCAAACGTCACCAGTTAGAGCCTTATATTCAATTACAACAAGGGGTTGATACAGACCTTAGTAAACCTGATCCGGCGTTATTTCTGCAAGCCTGTGAACGTTTGGGCGTTTCTGCGAGTGCAACGCTGATGGTGGGAGATTCAGCAGGAGACATGGCGATGGCAAGTCGTGCGGGTGCGGCGGGTTGTATTGGAATTAGCTGGGGAACATCAGTTCATTTCCCAGATGCAGATGTCGCGATCGCACAATTGGATGAAATTCAGGTGTTATGAATTATTAATGATGAAAGATAGGGGAATCGGGGTGGGTTTAGTCACATTTAGGTGGAATGTCACTGACTTAAGCTGGGTTCGTAGTAGGCACTTTAGTGCCAGAAGCGCTTTAGCGCTTACTACAAACTCTTGGCATTCCATTTAGGTGAGAGAAGAAAGGATAATCGTGAAACCTGCCCCTACAGTACCTCTTCTCGGTTCCCTGTTCCCTGTTCCCTGTTCCCTGTTCCCTACTTAAATAGGCAAACGCTCAATATCTCGATTGGAACCAATTACCACCATGGCAAACCCTTTAAATAGACGAGTTGTGGGGGCGGGATTAATCTCAAACTGATCATCTTGACCAACTGCCAACAAGTTTAAGCCATAGCGATTTCGCAGTTGCAGTTCCATCACGGTTTTGCCATTAAACTCTTCGGGAACGGATATCTCCACAATACTGTGATTCGGGTCTAACTCAAAGCGATCTAAAATAGAAGGCTGAGTCAGCGATCGCGCCAAAGCACAACCCGCTTCATATTCTGGATAAATCACCCGATCCGCGCCAACCCGTTCTAACAATTTACCATGAACTTCTGAAGACGCTTTAGCCACCACATATTGGACACCCGCTTCCTTAATATTGAGCGTGGTAATAATACTTTCCTGTAAATAGTTGCCAATCGCAATAATCACCGTATCAAACTCAAAAATCCCCGCCTCTTTCAAGGCTTTGGGATCGGTAGAATCGAGTTGAATCGCATGGGCGGCGATTTGGTCAGTCAAGACTTGACTAACCAGTTTTTCATTAATATCCGTTCCTAAAACTTCATGTCCCAGATGGTGTAAGGACGAGCAAACGCCTCGACCAAAACGCCCTAAACCAATGACAGCAAATTGCTTATTTTCGCGATGCAGATTCCGCCAGAACCCTACAGATGACCAACTCACACCCTTGTCCTTTCCTCAATGAAATACTATCGATCATAACCCTATACCCATTAGATTAGCATTATCCTACGAGTAGATTTTCTTCCGGATAACGAATGTGGCTAGGATGCGGATCGCCGAGAAGGGTTGCCATAAATGCTATAATTCCTACCCGTCCGATAAACATAGTTGCCACTAAAATCAGTTTTCCCAACGCCGAGAGACTGGCGGTAATGCCCGTTGAAAGTCCCACCGTCGCGAAAGCCGATACCACTTCAAAGAGGAGTTGAATAAACGGAACCTGGGGATCAGTAATCGCGATTAAAATAGTCAAAATAATTACAGTGGTGACAGAACCAACCAGAACCGCCGTGGCTTTTAAGATTAGGTTGAGCGGAACCTGACGTCTGTATAGATAAACTTCCTCTTTTCCTTGTAAAATCGCCTTTGTACAACTTGCCAACACCCGAAACGTTGTCGTTTTCATACCGCCCCCGGTTCCGCCGGGACTGGCTCCGATAAACATGAAAGCAATTGTCATAAATAAACCCGCTGCTGTCATTTTACCGATATCAATGGTGTTAAATCCTGCCGTTCTAGTTGTCACCGACTGAAACCAGGCGTTTAAGAGTTTATCCCGGAAACTCAAATTTCCTAAGATGTCGGGGTTATTGACTTCGACAAAGAAGAAGGCAATTGTGCCTAAGATTAACAGGAATAGTGTTGTACTGGTTACCACTTTAAAATTCAGAGAAAAGGTGAGTTTTTCGTGTTTATACCGAAAGTGATCGCGTAACCAGAGATACAGTTCAAAAATCACAGGTTGACCAATTCCTCCCAATACAATCAGTCCTGAAATAATCACAAGTAACCAAACAGAGGACTGATAACCCATTAAACTATCGGAAAACAAACTAAATCCAGCATTATTCCAAGCGCTAATACTGTGAAAAATAGATAACCACAATCCTTGATTCCAGCCTTGCTCTGGAACAAATACGAGTAACAACAGGAAAAACCCGGTTAATTCAAAAATCAGTGCTGTGGCAATAATTGAGCGAATGACAAACGAACTTTTTTCTAAGCCTGGACGATCAAATGCTTGCTGAATGGCTATTTTATGGCGCAAGTTAAACTTCCGACGCACTAAGAGTAACATAAAGGTCGTGGTTGTCATATAGCCTAATCCCCCAAGCTGGAATAAGGCAAGGACAAAAAACTGACCGACACCCGAAAAATAACTGCCCGTATCGACGACAGCTAAACCCGTGACACAGACAGCAGAGGTGGCGGTAAATAAGGCGGTAATTGGATCAGTCCACGTTCCATCCTGAGTAGAGAACGGTAGAATTAACAGAAATGTGCCTACGGTAATCATGGCTAAGAATCCGAGGCAAATTGTGCGCGGGATAGTCATAAGTCGTCATTTGTCATTCGTCATTTGTCAAAACACTGATTTCACAGATTTATTGGAGAGATTGGGGTAGGGAAGTGAGGGGTGAGTCACACTGATTACACTGAAAGTTAATTCCCTATATTTGTCATTTGTCATACTCGCTATCGCGAGAAGCAAGCTACGTCATTTGGTCGGGCGGGTTTTGCAGCCAAGCTAGGGATAACATTCAATATTAGTCCCTAAACCCGCCCCTACACACAGACGCTTCTTGGATCACGTCTGGAACATGACTCCCCCATCTCCCCCACTACCTTCAACCTAACTTCAATGGCACTGAAATAAGCCGTTTTGGATTGCTGCAACCCTTGATATACCGTAGGGTGGGCATTGCCCACCAACATACCAGTCAGTGCCATTCAACTTCACTTAATATCATGTATTGTCCTTGGTAAAAAATTGTCGCATCCATTGCCAAGCTTTAATCGTTACCTCCTCCAGCAAAAGCATTCCTACATCCAACCATTCTAGGATTTTTTCTAAGGGATGTTTAACATATCCTGTGGAAATTGCCTCCGTTTCAATCCAGTCGGGCGCGGGTTCGATATCATGGTTTTGGGCAGAGGAAATGGGTGGTTCGGATGGTGAAGATAAGGCAGAATGAAAAGATAATGGCAAAGATGAATAGGAGGGTAAATGCTCAGGTAAACTTGTCGGACTTTGCTTTGATAATGTCGCCGGAAATACATTGACTACTGTTACAGATTTTAAGTTATCTTCTAATGTCGAAAGTCCTGAAACTTGTAATGCTATTGGATATAACAGTGGAGGGGAAGAGTTAACGATTTGCGTTTGGGTGTGAGTAACTTGGTTGTGGATTTGATCAACGTTTTCGGTTAGGTTCAGCAGAGGAATCCAACGTAGTAATTTAGCTTGAATACTCTGTACAAGCCTAACAGATTGTTGTTGTACCTTGGATTGTTCTTGATCGGTTACCCGTAGGGGTTCAGCTTGTTTATAGAAACCAAAACGCTGGAGGATAGCATCAATAAGGTTGTTCCGGATAGTCATTGTTTTGACTGTAAATTCTGGGAAACGTTGGGGTAAGGTTGGTTGAAAGTTTCCCTGCAACCCCATAAAGTTAGTGACAGCAGAATTTGGTGTGAACGTGGGGTTTGGACACCCAAATAAATCATCCCAGGTTAACCATGGATCAGGTTCAGTTTTATACGTGAATTCTGCCCCAGGAAGGGTGACGGAAGTTGTTGAGTTAGCGAATCGTTGATTAATGTCCTCAGTGGGATTAACCGAGGTTGTGTCTTGGTGATGGAATGGGTGAGAACTACGCTGACCAAAAAAGTAGTCGATCGCGGCGTAAATTAATCCTACCAGCCAAAAGGGGTGAGATGCTGATGTTTGGGTTGGATCAGTTGACTGTCGAGGGGTGATGAACGAGGTTTTGAAGGTTTGCAGTAAACTTTGGCTGCGGTGACGGAGTGCGATCGCAACATGATTCGATGTCTGTAGAGGGTGCAATTCCCACTGGGCAATGGTGTCATCGATCGCGGCTAAGGTTCCCCCTAGTGTCAATCGTTCCAACCAGGAAGAAGCAAGGTTTTGGGGAATGTCGGCGTCTGATACGGGTTCTGAGAAGGCTGAATCCCTGACAGGGACTAAAGTAGACTCACCAAAGAGATTAATCGCGATCGCCACCGGACTGGTTTGCACCCATGCCATGAGTTGCCAGAATAGTCTGAAGGGGAGAAACAGAGAGGGTTTAGCCAAGTGACTGAGTTGGCGTTGCACCCTGGAAGCCTTTAAATTGTCAACTAAGCGCCACTGACGATAAAGGTTAGCCAGTTCCCAGCTTATTCTCGCCGTCAGTTTTTGCTGTTGTTCTGGGGTGAGGATATCCAGAATTTCATTAGCAACGGAAACGAGAACTAGGGTTCGGGTTGCGAGGAGGGTGGCTACACCTTGAATTTCTACCCGTGAGGATTGGGAAACTTGCGTAGGCAGGTTTTGTTTGTGTAGTTGCGGTTTCAACCGCCCAGTCGAATTCCATGGGGATGGTTCAGGTAGAGGTAAGGTTGCGACTTCCTGAAGAACCCGTTGAATCGGCGTATCAACAGCAGGCGGTTGTTCTGGCGGTTGGGATTGGGTCAAGGCTTTTAATCGAGTCCATCCCGTTTTTGCCTCTGCCGAAAGTTGTCGTCCCACCGTGAGACTGGCTTGAACCACCATATAGATAGGATAGAGGAGAATCTGCGTTCCCCAAACAGCCGCGACTTTCAGATGTCGGATTGCCCGTTCACCGCGATCGATGAATCGGCGAGAATGATGATTGATAAGATTGAACAATCGGCTGCGGTAGCGACCTGGGGTAGAAGCAGACATGGCGATGCAAGCAGAAGCAGCTATAACTCATCTCTTTATTATTTCATGAGTTATTCCTTATTGGTCATGGATCAAATATCGGTTAAGTCAGTAGAAGTCATTAAATATTACTCTATGAAGTTTAAGTTAACTAAAATCCCTGAAACACAGCGATATCAAAAGAGATGTGCTTTACAATTTTAATTTTTATGAATTTTAGTTTAATTGTTTATATTTATATTTTAATTAATTTGAGAAACTTGCCCTAAAATCATCTATGTATTAAAGTCTAAGTATTGGTTAAGTAGCTACTTGAGCGAGGAAACAAATTTTGTAATTAATAGCAAAGCCATGAAAAAGACATTATTGGCTATTTCTGGCACTATAGCCCTAGGTATGATAGCCATTCCAGCCCAAGCCGCTATAGTTGGCGTAGGTAATGGTGGAAGGATTATTTCTGCACCCGATTCTGTATTTGATGATGCTCCAGGTGTTGAAGATGCTGATGAGATGTTAGGTTTTGATGAACGACAAAACGTTCTGTTGACCGACGATCTTCAAGTTGACAACGGTTTCATCGCTGCGGGAACGAGAGTAAACAGTCACATGATTTTACTAAATACGCCAGGTTCTGGGTGGACTACACTGGAAGATATTGAATGGACGTTTAATGGCAGAATTCTCGGCGTGATGTCTGATTTCAACGGAACACTGGAAGCTGCAAGCAATAGTATATTAGGTGCACCGGGTACAGCCTATCCGGGTAGCTTCCGTGGTCGGGGCTTGGGAGGGGGGTCTCCCATAGACACTCATAGCGGAGTCGGTACCAATACATTAACAGTGACAATGAGGGTGCGTGAACCGGGTGACTGGATCAGAGTTGTTACTGCAGTCCCTGAACCTCTCACAATTTTAGGTTCAGCTACAGCTCTAGGCTTTGGAGCTTTGTTCAAACGAGAGCATTCAAAAAAACAAAAGAAAGCGAAGTGATCAGGGAACTCAAAAAATGTTTATCGATATTCTACTAGCCTTTGAGTAGCCTATCTGGGAAGTATTTATTTCTTAGAAGTCCCTAAGATTAACTCAAATTAAATGGGGGATAGTTTTTAACATAAACTACCCCCTCATTTAGAGCCTTTGTAGTTAAAAACACAATTGATGCCCGTGTGGAGTATATAAACTTTTGTCAATCTCAACATGTTCCTTTCTGAATCTATTGCTAAACTCCGCGCCTTAACTCAGGTGAATGTGCAGACCAATTGGAAACTGTGGTCTGAAGACCTACCTCTGGAGGAGATAATTAACCACATTTTTGCCAACAGGTCAAGTGGCAAACTCAATGAAAAAGGCTATATTATCTGGTCAGCCGGACACCAAGTAATGTGGTTCGGGCAACAATTTATCATTCCCCACAATTTACAAGGTTATCCCTTAGCCGGATTAACCTTACGACTAGCCCTAACCTGGTGGGCGGAAGATGCCAAGATTTTTGTTAATGGTGAGTTAGTCCAACAAGGAGACTTATTTGATTCTTCCGCTAGAGTCCTCCTCAGTTCAGCCGTTAGTCCTGGGGAAATTATTACCGTAATGGTGCGGTTAGTGAGTCCAGGTCATGATATCGGTGGCTTAATGCGATCGTCCTGTATTTATGAATCAATAAATTCGATTGATCCGGGATTTGTTGCGGATGAATTAACCGTATTGCAGAACTATTTAACCGCCTTTGCACCCGAACAATTAGAAACACTAGCGACGGCTGTAGCTAAGATTAACTGGCAGAGGGTATCTGATGCCGATCAGTTTACGCGATCGCTAACTCAATTGCGGCAAACTCTTCTATCCCAAAACCTCACTCCTAACGCTACATTCCACCTACTCGGTCATGCCCATTTAGATATGGCTTGGTTATGGTCAACTCAGGAAACCTGGGATGTTGCCGTGCGAACCTTTGAATCCGTTCTCAGTTTACAGCAAGACTTTCCTAATTTAACCTATTGCCATACGACACCAGCCCTTTATGCCTGGATCGAACAGAATCGTCCCGACTTATTTAGCCGAATAAAACAACAAGTCATAGCCGGAAAATGGGA
This sequence comes from Coleofasciculus sp. E1-EBD-02, assembly GCF_040218245.1. Taxonomy (NCBI): domain Bacteria; kingdom Bacillati; phylum Cyanobacteriota; class Cyanophyceae; order Coleofasciculales; family Coleofasciculaceae; genus Coleofasciculus; species Coleofasciculus sp. E1-EBD-02. Next base: position 11,462 of record NZ_JAVJQN010000071.1, read on the forward strand.
AATAGTTGGCGGGATGTGGGTTGAACCCGAACTCAACTTAATTGACGGTGAATCCATTGTTCGGCAACTTCTTTATGGTCAACGTTATACCCAAGAAAAATTCGGTAAAATTAGTCAAATTGCCTGGGTAACGGATAGTTTTGGCTTTACGTGGCAATTACCTCAACTCTTAAAACAAGGCGGAATCAACTATTTTGTCACCCAAAAACTGCATTGGAATGACACCACTGAATTTCCCTATCACCTCTTTTGGTGGCAATCACCGGATGGGACTAAAATTCTCAGTTTAATGTCACCCCCCAATATTACTGGAGTCATGGACACGAATCCGATTACCATGACCAATTATGGGATTAAGTGGCAAACCCAAACCAAAATTAAGGATGTATTTTGGTTACCTGGTGTGGGCGATCATGGTGGTGGTCCGACTCGCGATATGTTAAACGTGGCAAAGCGTTGGCAACAATCTCCCTTCTTCCCCAATTTAGAATTTACCACCGCGTTTAAATATTTGCAGAATCTAGAGAAACAGTTAGAAAATAGGGGAGATGAGGGAGATAGGGAAGATAGGGAAGATAGGGAAGATAGGGAAGATAGGGAAGATAGGGAAAATAGGGAAAATAGGGAAGATATGAGAGATAGGGAAGATAGGGAAGATATGAGAGATAGGGAAGACATGAGAGATAGAGGAAATGAGGGCGGGTTTAGTCACATCGGGGTAACAAATAACGATAGTAGTAAAACCCGCCCCTACAACTATTCAATTCCTAATCCGATTTGGACTAACGAACTCTATCTAGAACTCCATCGCGGCTGTTATACCACCCACGCTGATCAAAAACGCTGGAATCGTCGCTGCGAAGGATTACTATATCAAGCCGAACTATTTGCCTCTCTCGCCACCCTAATCACCAACAAAAACTATCCTCAATCTCAACTAGAAACCGCATGGAAAAACGTTCTCTTTAATCAATTCCACGATATCTTACCCGGAACATCCATTCCCGAAGTCTTCATTGAAGCCAACCAAGCATGGCAAGAAGCCGAGACAATAACCCAAACCATCATAGCCGAATCCCTAAACGCGATCGCGTCCCAAATCACCCTCCCTTCACCCCCTCACCCCAACGCCAAACCCCTAATCATATTCAACCCCCTCAACTGGCAACGTTCAAAACTCATTACTATCTCCCTCTGCGTCCCTCTGCGCGAACCTCTGCGAACCTCTGCGTTGAAAAAACAGTTCCCAATCACCAACAATCAAACCTGGCAACTATACGATAGTAACGGCAAAAAAATTCCCAGCCAAACCTTAGTCAGGGCGGGTTTTGAAGAAACGTTATCATCAATAGTGCTAAGAAAGTCCCTAAACCCGCCCCTACAGACGCGCCATGAGACGTCTCTACATCAAACTAAAACCTATCTGCTATTTCAGGCAAAAGATATCCCCGCGATCGGCTATAAAATAGTCTGGCTTTGTCCCACAGATACTCCCCCAGAAGACGATAACCCCAATCCCCCATCCGATAACGAATTTATCCTCGAAAATGAATATCTGCGAGTTATCGTCAATCCCAATACTGGCGACTTAAGCAGCATCTTTGATAAACCAAACCAGCGAGAAAACTTAAGCGGCGCAGGAAATCAACTGCAAGCCTTTGAAGACAAAGGACAATATTGGGACGCCTGGAATATTGACCCCAATTACCATCAACATCCCTTACCGCCAACCCAACTGAAATCGATTCAATGGCTAGAACAAGGAAATCTGCGATCGCGTCTCCAAGTCATTCGTCAACTAGGACAATCCCAATTTTGCCAAGAGTACATCCTGACATCGGATTCACCCATTCTCAAAATAGCCACAACCGTAGATTGGCAGGAACGCCAGGTATTAGTCAAAGCCGCATTCCCCTTAAACCTAGAAGCCAACTATGCCACGTATGAGATTCCCTGCGCCGCCATCCAACGCCCCACCAAACCCCAAACCCCCGCCGAACAAGCCAAATGGGAGGTTCCAGCATTACGTTGGGCGGATCTGGGTAATGAAACTTACGGCGTGAGTCTACTCAATGATTGTAAATACGGCTATGACGCCCAACCCTCTCAACTCCGATTAACCCTACTCAAAAGTCCCATGTGGCCCCATCCCGATGCCGATCGCGGAATTCACCACTTCACCTACGCCCTTTATCCTCATGCGGGAACTTGGCAAGCCGCGAAAACCGTTCAGCGAGGGTATGAGTTAAATTTCCCCCTGCAAGTCGTCCGGCTAGAAGATACGGCGAATCAGGGTGGTAACGCTTTGCCCCCTGGGGGTTCCTTGCTAGAGTTATCGGCGGAAAATTTAGTAGTGATGGCGTTCAAGCGATCGCAAGATAATCCCCACCGTTGGATTCTGCGGTGTTATGAATGTCAGGGAGAGGAAGCGGAATTTTCATTCAATAGTGATTTAGGATTGGCGATAGAGGGTTGCGTTGATTTGTTAGAACGTCCTGTGGATCAGTCTCCAGAATCCCCGACGCTGCAAGCTTTGAGGATAGCGCCTTGGCAGATTCGGAGTTACGCGATCGTTCAAAAACCATTGATCGAGAAAACATAAATTGCTTGTCGGGTGGGTTAGAAAGAATATAAATCTACCCTTCTTCTGCTACTATGTTCCTTAAATTTCGGGCTTGCTCAAGGTGTGGTTCTTTAATGTAAGCCGGGTGTGGTATGTTGTCCTGATGTATCCAATTAGCTATTTCCTCAAGTAAGGGAAAATTTTTAACCTCTATCGGCTGAGAACTGCTGATAGCTGGTTTTAATTCTCTCTCAATTAAAGTGGCAAGCCACCAAGACATGGGAAATGCAAAGGGTATTTTACCTTGGTTTTCATACAAGCTTTGTAGTAGTTCTGTAAGTTCACGGTCTACGTCAAAAATGTTAAGTGATTCTCTTTGTCTTTTGGCTGCTTTCATAAATTGTTTAATTTGACTGAAAAGCTGATTTTCAATTGTTTTCACTATTTCCAACCATCTATCTGGAATTTGGTATGCATCACAGTATGCGTCGATGCAGTCACGGAGATTTTGTCCTTTACGCGGCTTAAGTTCCATCACGCTTATAGACCTATAGCCTTTTTCTAGTTCAAGCTTTAAATAAGTTAAGTCTCCAAGTCCATAATTTTTGTAGATTAAAAATATATCTTCTAATTTACGTCGATTCCCTGAGTTTCTCTGAAGTACATCATGATCTCCCTTAACCATTAACGAATTACACTCGCTACAGATAGGAATTAAGTTAAAAGGATGACAAGAAAGGTGTGGATAGAGACTAATGGGAAGATAGTGATCCACTTGACTACGAGTAGCTGAAAAGTCACAAGCAGGGCAAACTTCAAGTTGACTATTAGTTGTAAAAAAATTAGATTTGAGGTTATTTTTATTAAATTGGGTTGCTCCTCTTTCTGAAAAAAAGTAATCAGGTAATCCTCGACCCAGATATTCATAGAACTTGCGAAGAAACTCTGCCCCCGCCTTCTGCCAAGCTGGGGCGGCTTCTTGCCTATATGGTGTAAGAGAACCGACTGGGTTAGTCAGAAATGCCAGCGCTTCTCGAAACAAACATCTGCTCCATTCAAGTTTTTCTGGACGTGAACCTTGAGCAAAATCCTCTAAACGTTCGCGCCTTTTTGAACCTCGCCAAAGCCAATCAGCAATTTGTTTATGTCGTCCTCGAAACCTTTTATATCCTTGCAGGTAACGCTCACAGGTTTGCCGACTTAGAGTCTCCGTAGAAGCAGCGTATCTTAGTAAACGCATTTGTAGGTAAACTACATCCGTCAGTCGTTTAAGCGTGAGTTCAGGTAACTCTACTTGATAAATCATTCCTTTTCAATTGTTTGCAATTCGCGACGAATTAGATAGCTCCAATATCCTTGAGCAACGACATTATTCAGCAATTCTTCGAGTACCTCTCGCCGTTCATGGGGACTTCGATTTAATGAGTTTTCTAACTCTTGCTCAATACGGTGTACACTGGATGCTCCAGCAGGATGTGGCGCACCAAACACATGCACCATGATATCGCTAGGATCAGCTCCGAAGGTTCGCAATGTTGGATTAAATGAACTCTGAGTGTAGTTGCCATTCCGATCTAAGACGACAATATCTTCTTTGGGAACATCAGTTAAGGTGATGCTGGAGTGAGTCGTAATTAAAACATGGCTATGGCGATCTTTGAGCTTGGCGTCTAAGAGTTGCACAATTTGACGTTTCCAGAAATCATTAAAGTGAACTTCTGGTTCATCTAGAAGAATCAAAGCTTCGGTAGTACCTAACAAAGTAAATAGACACATCCGACCTAAAAAACTACGTTCCCCGTCACTGAGCCACTCAAACAGGTGTAAGGGCGGAATGTCTAGATGGGTTTCGGGATGCGGGGAATTTGTCCGTTCTAAAAAGATGTTGACTTCTCTCAAGACGGATTGTCCATTTTCATCCACATTAGCGAGTAAGGAGAGTTTTTTGAACAACTCCAAACCACTAGAGAAGTTGTTCAAAATATCTTTAGCAATGGAATGTCCAGTGCTAGTCAAATCAAACACCAATAAGTAATCACTTCCTTGATGCAGACACAAAGATGCTATCCGGGCTAAACTCTTGACATCATCCCAGTCACCTAAATAAGCTGGATCGTGCGTTTTACGGAATTTCAGAGAAAAGCCTGATATGGGTTTTATATATACTTTTTGAAAAACGTCCTTTAAACCTGATTGATCATAATTTTCGGCTAAATCGACTAATAGGCTACAAAGCGTGAGTAAAGGAAGCTGATGGTTTTTGATAAACAAACAGCGACTACCTTCGCTTGTGTTTTGTCCCTCCGTGATTCCCAAGTTGGTTCGCTTTCCGGGTAACTCTCGAATTGCCCGTTCGAGTTGAGACAAGTCTTGTAATTCAGCTAAATTGCCACTGTCAAAACTTTTTTGATCTCCACCCAAATCCCATTCTCCTTCGCTACCTGTTGTAAAGGCAACAACGAGTTCCGGTAAGATATCACGACTTATCGCAATAGGTTGGTCATTTTCCCAAGCTGAGGGAACTGGGGTAAAAATCATTTCTTCGGTTTCCGGATCTTCGTGGCGATTAGAAATTTTAATCGTGCGCTTTTGGTTATCCGTTCCCAGTTCATATTCCAGTTCAAAGGGATATTCAATGTAAGGATTTCCCTCTAATTGCTGCATTAAGTTCCATAATATCTTCAGCACCGTTGATTTACCTGTGCCGTTGACACCAACGAGAAAATCAAGGCTATAGTTGCGAGTAAAAGTTAGGCGGCGTTCAGTCGGTGGACAAAAGCTAATCTCTAGGTCACGCAAGACCCGATAATCTCCTAGGTAGAGTCGTTTCAATTTCATATACTCTCCCCCTCTGATTCTGATTCGCTTCAGTCGAACTGCCACAAGTCTCGCTCTGTAACACGACGATAGCACTGAATTGACTCATCGGTGCTAGGAGTTGTAATCGTCACTGGGACAATTACTCCTAGGCGTTCCAGGAGATCGACAGTTGAGCGAGTCATTTCTAATATCTCGCTGTCATCCTCTTGGATCAACTCCTCTAAGGTAAAGTGTACTGCGGTTTGTGGGTTATCTTGATCACGGCTATCAATTTTTTCTATTTTTGCCTGAATGCGCTCCCAAATGGTCTTCTGTTCTAAATTCAGTTTTTCGAGAATTCCCAGGGATGCTATATTTGCCAAGGGAGAAGGAAGTTGTTGATTGGCGATCGCAGGGAGTTCTAAGCGACCAAATAGGCTCTCAATGTGCCCAGACAGCTTTCTCTGGTTTTGGTAAATTTGACTGAGGAGTTCAGCCGGAGAATCCGTCGAACGCGGTTCTTCCTGCTTTTCAACATAACGCTCTGGGCGTAAATCGTAGGTTGGCGCTTGAATCGTGTCGCACCGCACCGCTACACCGAGGAGTCTGACTCTATTGCTTCCTATAGCTTGGCTTTCCGGTAAAACTGACATTGCTGCTGCTTTTACGGGTTGAGAGAATAGCCGCTTACCCGGATCGGGGTCTTTCTTTGTGAGTTTGTATAGGTCTTTAATTAGCTGCTGTGGGTTTTCAACCTTTGAGGGTTCACTACCATCCAAAGGGATGCGATCGCAGATGCGCTGTTCACCTAGGGGTGCAGTCTCAGTTAACAGGAATGCAGATGTCGTTTCATTGGGTTGGGGATAAAACGTGACCGAGGTCAATTCTGTCGAGGTCGCTTGGCAAACAAAGCCTAATAGCGAAGTACCTTCAGCTATTCTGCTGATGGCTATTCGAGGATTTTGTTGGGGAAATAAAAGAGGGGGATTCGGATTGGTGAAAAATTGGGTGACAAAGGGTAAGTCACTTGCTGATTCATCGGGGTCTTGAGTTAAGTCACGACCTCGACCACTAGGGTAGCCATCCTGTTCAAGCTGCCAAAACCAGATTAGATTCTCTCCATTTTTTGAGGGTTGGGCGGAATTATCGGGTTTACTCACAAGCAGCAGGTGAGTTTGTAACGGACTATAGGGTTGTAAAGCGTCTTTGGGTAAGGAGATGACCGCTTCAAGTTTATAGTCAACGAGTAGCTGTCTTCGTAATTCTCTCTCACCTGTATTGTTACTAAATAGCAGACCTGAAGGAACTAAGATGGCTGCTTTTCCTGCGGGTGCGAGTTTTTTGAGAGCTAGTGCAGTCAGTGCAGTTTCGCTGCGGCTACTAACTTTATACCCCAGAGTCTTTTCTGCTAATTTTTCATCAATCTTTTCACCGAAAGGCGGATTGATGAGTATGCGGTCAAAAGCTTTTTTAGCGAATTCTTCGGAACCGCAAACCTGAAGCGCATTTCCGTTGATCAAACGTGGAGTAAAATGATGCAGTCTAGTATTAGCCCAGGCAAGTCGCTTCCATTCCGGAGAAATATCAATACCGATTGTTACTTCATCATTGCTAGGATTAGTTATCTCGCGATTAATTAAAAAGCCACCACTGCCACAAGCCAAGTCTGCCACACTATGATTATTGGGGTCAACTTGGGCAAGACGCTGCATAAACTTGACTATGTGTCTAGGAGTCGGAAACCTTCCTCCTGGAAGCATGGAAGGCAAGCGAAAGAGAACATGACGGTCAAATAGTGTGGCGATGTCTCCTGCTTGTTTTGCTGCTTGACGGAGATACTGTTTAATCGCTTCTATATCTATGTTTAAATCCCTAGGTGGTCTTCTAGGGATGTCCTCTGATACAAAATCTTCTGTTTCGTTATGTACAAGTCTTGGAATTCGTGAGTCATCTGCGGAAGCTACTATTACACCACTTTCTTCTAGTAGCAATCTGGCAATGTATTCAATAACTCTTAAGTCGTCGGTGATTCCAGCTTTTTGGAATTCCGACCAAACCTTGTTAAGCTGTTCGCCGACGCTCATTATCATCTACAGTTGCCCCTGAAATGCTTTCTCTAGAATTGAATTTTCTAATCGTTCAAGTAGTTTTTTATCTTGTTGCATTGTTTTCAACATTTCGTTAACCTCAGATTTAATCGAGTCTAAATGATGAACAAATTGACGTTGTTGATCTATAGAAATTACTGGAAATGGAATATTACGCACATGACTCTGGGTAATTTTCTTCATTGTAGGACTGGCTCCAGAAGCACGAGATTGAATAAAATGGCGTACTTCTTTACTCTGTAGCCAATAAACTAGAAAATGGCTGTCAGCTTTTGATTTATCCACTCTAATCCGCATCATCAAATCTGGATAAATGCAGGGAAAAGGAGTTCCTGAATAAATAGCTGCATGACCGACAAGTTCAAGTGTATTACTTCGAGATATCAAAACATCCCCTGGTTTCAGCCAGTAATGTGCATTCGGATCAGTGGGTAGGCTTGTTCGCTTAAATTCATCTGGGTTATACTGAAACCTTAAGACTGCTCCCAGCTTAAGTACAGGAGTTCCATTGGGGTTATCATCACATTTTGGCGACCATCCGTTTCTGGGAGGTGATTCAATAACATCAATCAGTGGTTGTCTAGCTGACTGCAAATTTTCAAAAATTTCCTCCAATTTCATGTCAATAAATCGGCTAGTATCCCGACGCATTTTGTCCAGAATCTGGTGATCGCCTTTCAATTCACCGAGTAAGGATTCGACGCGGGCTACAATGCGATTCTGAACATCAAGAGAGAGAATAATATCTTTAGGAAATGGAATTGGTATGTAAGTCTCTTTAATTAACCTTTGGCTTAGGTTGGGCTGAGCTGCACCAAAACTACGATTTATCAGTTGCTGGCGAATGGATTTAAAGTAATAAAACAAGAACCAATTGTTGAGCAATGGTAAACCGAACTGTTTTTTTGGAAAAATAGCACAAATGGCTTGATTGGTAGCAGCTTCTACTCCTAAAACTCCTAATTTGCCAACCGTAGCACCATACATAGCTATCAAAATAGTACCTTTTTGGGAAATTTTTGCATTTGAATTATTTAGGGCTGCCAAAGTTATTTTATCTTGGCTTTCAAATATTTCTGCATCTTGTAATTCCCCCGATTTAAACCAATTAATATTTCCTTGAAAGTATTCTAAATGCTTTCTTCTAGGTGTACCTCCGCTTGTTGTATCAGCTATTTCCGATAATTTTTTCCATTGCCAGCCCTCTGGCAAATTCCATAATTCATGAATTTTATCATTTTTCTCTTGGTTGATACTAATCACGACAATTAAACCTATTATGTCACTGTTCTAACCTAATCTGAAATTCACGTACTCACCTAGTCTCCTCGCGGTAATGGCGTTGCTGTCTCTGATTCTAAGGTTGAGACAAACCTATTATTTTACCAAAGCAGCTCGTCTTTTTGTATCTATATCTTTTCTGAGGACAGGAAAACCCCGAAAAGAGATTAATCTCACTCCTCTGTATCCTTCTCAACGGCTGGATTCGGAGAAACGATTAGCCGCCTACGCCCAATTTGATCCACTAACTCACTTTTTGATTTTAGCCCCAATTCCTGCGCGATTTCTTCTAGTCCACGCGCCCCCGTCGGTGTAACCGTTAGATTGAGTCTTTGCTTGAGTTCATCCTGATCAACGGGGTTCCCCCGCATTCGTTTTTTTCCCTTGGGCATATCTACTGTTAGTTCACGCGCATATTCTGCACGTCATGCTAACATCTGGACTTTTTTGGTTGCGGGGTATTTGTTTTATGTTTGTTTATACGTATCAACTGGTATATTGCCGGAAAGGAACTTAGAATATACGTATGAAAATAAAAACAATGCCAGCCCCACAGCTTTGGACGGCATCAGGTCTGGCATTGACTCCCATCAATAGGAGCAATTTCAATCCTATGCCAAATTTCTCAAAAAGTACGTGCGATCGCGGCTTAATTCGCCCATCCACCAACCAGAAAGGCTATCAGCAAGCCTTGGATGATTTTGCGATCGCCTTCCTCCTCTCTCGCTTGCAAACCCTCTGTGACACTGAGTTTGATGCAGTCGGGATGAATGTAAGCCAGTCGGAACTCGAAAGCCTCGCCGCGATCCTGATCCAAGAGTTAACCGCGACTCTCAATGGCAAAATTGTATCCGGCTACCTCAAAGCTATGGGTTACGGCGGCGGCGACTTGCCCATCAGCTTTAGTCACAAGCGATTCTCAGCCGTTGAACTCCCCACTGACTTCCCTCACGTCAAACCACCGAGATTCCTCTATGGGGACAAACTGCAATGGATTCGCGATCGCGCAAACAGCCTCAACCCGAAACTCCCCAACCCGCCAAAATCTCCAGACTGGGGAACTGCGATCGGCAGATTCTACGGCTTTGCGTCTCACCATTGTGGTTGGACATGGTGTTACCTAATTTGGCTGGACAAATGTTCCCCCAGTTCCCGGTGGACGGTGGCTGATACGGCTTGGGAAGATGACCTAGAACCTTGGGAGGAAAGCCGATGACACCTCGTCCTATTACTGAACGCGAACAGGCTTTAATTGACCTCTACGGTTACTGTCAACTGGGAATGACGCCGCAACAGTTTTATGCGAAATGGCTGGTGAATCATGAAACGATGGCTTTTATCTGTTCCCGTTCCATGTCTACTGTTGATAGTTGGTTCAGAAGAGGTCGCCATTACCGCCGTCCTCAACCCAGAGATTTGCGCCATCTCGCCTTTATGGACTTTGTGCTGGAACATTACGAGGAGATTCCGCCTGAACTTTTGAATGTGCTTTGTCCGGGTTTTGGGAATGTCTAGGAATTTCAACAAATCGTAACATTATTGTAGAGATGTTCCGGTGGAATGTCTCTACCTTCCCTGATCGGAAATATACTGATAACATCGGTTGTAAAAGCGGAACTGGCACGTAGCGGGTAAGGTGGCTGATGGGGTTTTACCGACGGTGGCGCAAGTGGTTTATTTTTCCCCTAGTATTGGCTGGGGTAGGTGCAGAATTATTGGCGGCTGCATCGAGTCGGGGACAGGAAATAGAGGCAGTTTCGCCAGTTGAGTATGGTTCGTTTGTGGATAATCAGGGGATGCCAATCGAAGCGCAATTAAACCCCACGTACCGCCAGAGGCGATCGCAACCGTTCCAAAAGCAGAATGATCTCCCCGATGTGCCTCAACTTCCTCAATCACCAAACCGTAATCCTATTCCTTCCAGAAGACCTGTTGCGATCGCGGATATCCAAGTTCGCTTTGTCGATGAAGACGGTCAACCCACTCCCGGAAACACTCGTCCGTATATCATTACGCGAGAATTTGAACTGGAACCTGGAGACGTGTATCGTCCAGAAGTCGCCCAGCAAGGGTTAGAACGAGTCACGCAGTTAGATAGTGTCGAGGATGCTACCCTCAGTCTCCAACAGACGAATCAACCCAATCAAATTGTCATGATTGTGAATGTGGTGGAGGATTCATCGTTTAATGTCACCGCTTTTCCCAGTGCAAGTCGGGCAAAAGGGATTTATGGGGTGTTGCGGTTAGAGGAGGAGAATCTGGGCGGAAATAATCAGAACTTGGCGTTAGAACTGGAAGGGGGCGAAGATACAGCCGGATTTGAGGTGAGTTTTACTGATCCGTGGATTGCCGGTGATCCGTTGCGGACAGGGTACAGTTTGGCAGTATTTAATCAGCGTTCTCCATCGGAAGTGTTTATTGGCGGCGATCGCGACGTGGATTTGCCGAATGGGGAAACCCCGTGGGTGCATCGTTTGGGGGGAAGTGGGGAACTGTTTCGCCCTCTGGGAGGGAATTGGCAGGCTGGGGTAGGATTATCCTATCAGCGCGTGTCGATTCGGGATCAGGCGTTTACTGATCAGGTGCAGCCTGTGGATGAGTTTGGCAATCCGTTGAGTTTAAGCGATCGCGGTCAAGATGATTTATTGACGGTGAATGTATCGGCGGTGCAAGATAACCGCGATGATACCGATTATCCCAGCCAAGGGACTAATGTCAGAGTCGGGATGGATCAGTCGGTTCCTGTGGGTGAAGCGGATATTATTTTTAATCGTCTCAGTGGAAGTTATACCCAGTATGTTCCCGTGGAGTTATTTGGGTTCACGACTGGCGATCAAACCTTAGTGTTTAATCTTCAGGGAGGAACCGTGATTGGGGATTTACCTGCTTATGAAGCCTTTAGCCTTGGCGGAGGGAGTTCCGTGCGCGGCTATCAGAGTGGGGAAGTAGGTGCAGGTCGGTCTTACCTGCAAGCCACGGCGGAATATCGGTTTCCGGTGTTTACTTGGTTGGGGGGTCGGATATTTGCAGATTATGCCACAGATTTAGGCTCAGGAGATACCGTTACTGGGGAACCGGGAGAGGTGCGGGATAAGCCAGGGAGTGGATTGGGTTATGGGGTTGGGGTGAGAGTGCGATCGCCCTTTGGTCCAGTACAGGTTGATTTTGGCTTAAATGATCAGGGGGACTCTCAGGTGCATTTTGGCGTAGGGGAACGGTTTTGAAGTTAAACGGTATATAGATACTAAAATGGCGCATCTGTCAAACGTTATCGTGTAGGGGCGGGTTTTACTGATAACATTTGGCAAAAACGGATAACTTGACTAAACCCGCCCTGATTCAAATTAACAGAAGCGGATTTTACCATCATCAGCTAAAACATTACTCCCCTCTCCCAAGCTTGGGAGAGGGGCTGGGGGTGAGGGCTGGCTAAGGGTCACGAATTAACATTTTTCCAGTCTTGTCAATTCCATCAAAAACAGGAGTATATTACCTTGGGAAAATCGGTTGGTCATTAACGCTAACAACGGCTGCACTCAAAATAACTATTACTAGGATTCGTTTCATATTAATTCTCTGCCATTAAAAGTTACCATTATCCTATCTAATCTAAATTAATTTTATAGATGGCATTTAGTTTTGATAACTCAGAACCAAATGGCATTAACATAAGTACAATTACTTGGTGTTTCAAATAGTCCTGGGCAAACATTCTTACATAAACACGTTTTAACCCAAAGGTTTGAGGAGAGGGCGACCCGATAAAATTAAATGGACGGGTGGTGTTAATTAGGCTAAGCGGGTCGCCCCTACAGGGATCTGACAGGCGATCGCTCTTTTTAAAACGATATATTTTTTAATCCTTCAAACCCTGAATAACTGGGGAACAACAGGTCGTTCTCCCCGTTGAAACTTCTGCCAAGTCTCGCGTAAGAATGTTGGTGCAGGATGATGGGAATCATACACAACGATCGCGTTCGTCAGCGTCCGTTTTGGATTCACCAAAATCCTCCCCCTGTTGTATAATGCGCTAGATGCGCCGCCATCTAAATTCACCGCCTCACTACAGCCAATTGCCCGCATTACCTTCGCTTCTTTCCATAAGGGTAACGGTGCGAGAAACGTGACTAAGACTAATTTTTTGCCACTAGCTGGAAACCCGATCGCACAGCGATGCGCCACACCCATAACACGGGGGTCAGTAAATCCTTCACTACGCGGCGCTAACCAGACTTTTCCCTTTCTCAGCAGTCTTGGACCCCCAGTCAGCGAAAACCAATGTTGACCCCAGTCTGGTTTTCCATCGACTCGCGCTGTCACCAATTCGGGTTTATTTCCTACCCGCAATCCCAGCGTCGTGCCATAATTTTCCCAGGGACTGTATTTAAGAAACGTTCCGGCGGATACCATATTTCCCATCAGCCGTTTTGGGTCTTTTTTACTAAAAAATGTGCCACTGGCGACGACAGCCGCGTGATAGCGACGAACCATATTACCAAACGATTCTTCACCAATCGCCCCTTGATGATTTCCCAGAGTGGAATTATTGGCTAAACCAATGGCGATAAATGTATCGGGGTTCGTCAGATCAATATGAGTTTGATAGAGGGGAACACCGAGAATCGTACTGCGACGAAGACTGACTGATTCGGCGGCGACTGGGGAAACAAGTCCCAACCCTTGGGCTAAAGCCGCACCACCCAGGACTAGAAATGAACGTCGAGTGAATTTTCGCTGAGGACTGGATAAATGTTGACGTGACATCGGTACAATTTCAATAGGACTAGCAGTTATAAACGCCAACTGAATTGGCTAGGTTTATGACTCGGTGGATTGCAACCTGGTAATTGATGATTCGTGATTGGAGAATGCTGATTACGGAAGAGGGAAGGTTTGTGTAGTCTGAGAACAGATTTTTTTCTTCCTCTAGCAACCTGATGAATCGGTTTGCTTCGCTGACAATAAATACTGGATTATAGAGATTTAATCCGGACAATTGTTTTTATGAATCGGGGTTGGAGGTAATTATGAGTCAAGCGGTTTCCCTAGAGGAGTTGTGGGAGTCAACGCCACCCAGCGAGTCGGTTTTTCAAGCTGATCAATTGGTGGGGCTTCCTGATGTGGTACAACGCTATCTGAACCATGCGATCGCGCCAGGAACAAAATTAGCCTCTGCGGTGCGACTGCGGATGCATGGTGAAATTAAACTGCGGGGTTGGCTTCCTTTCACCGCCGAACAAGTCATCTGTTGGCGTCGAGGTTTTATCTGGCGGGCGGCGGTACGGATGAATGGCTTACCTGTGTGGGGTTCTGATCGGATGGTGGATGGCGTTGGCGGGATGCGGTGGAAACTGTTAGGGCTGTTTCCGGTGATGACAGCTTCGGGTGCAGATATTACGCGATCAACTGTGGGTCGAATGCTGGCAGAACTTGTCTGGTTACCGTCTGTTCTTTGCCAACGTGATGTATCGTGGACGACACCAGATGCAGTTCATGCCCATGCTAGTTTAACCCTATTTGGCGAGAGTACCGATCTTATCCTCACAATTGATAATCAGGGGCAGTTGGAGAGTGTCAAGCTGAGGCGCTGGAACAATCCTGAAGGTGCTGAGTTTCATTATGTAGACTTCGGCGGCTTGGTGGAAGCAGAAGGGACGTTTGGCGGCTACACTATCCCCACTTGCTTGTTGGTTGGATGGCACTTTGGTAGCGAACGTTTTGAGTCAGAGGGAGCATTTTTTCGAGTGACTATTGATCAGGCAATCTATCGTTAAATTTCTTGTAGGGGCGACCCGCTTGCACGAATTAAAAACACTATTCCTCTCAATTTGAACGTTAAATCATTTGTAGGGGCGACCCGCTTGCACGAATTAAAAACTCCAGTCCTCTCAATTTGAACGTTAAATCATTTGTAGGGGCGACCCGCTTGCATTAATTAAAAACTCCAGTCCTCTCAATTTGATCGGGTCGCCCTTTTCTCATGAGTAGCGATCAAGATTATCGTACTACAAAGATGGCGCTATTATTGACATTAAGGGTTAAATTCGGAAGCGCTTATATGATCACCTTTCAGATGTGCGATCGCGTCCCATTCCATAAGCGGCTCAGACCCTTATAATCAAAGGATGCTAGCCAAGAACTCAACGATTATGGCACAAGTAATTCAAGCAAGTGAATTAACCCTGCATGATGTCAAAGAAAAGTTTAACCTCCAGCAGATTGATGATGAACAATTTTTCCGAGAATGGCAGGATGATTTGCCAGAGGTAACGGATGCGGAAAAGCAATGGTTAGATCGGGTCAAAGCGGATTTTATTTCAATTTCCGAATATCCTCTACATGAGGAGGTTGTAAAGATGGTCGTGTTAGCGCCTTTGCTTTCACTGGCTGGCTTCTTTCGTTATCCTTTTCACCCAGATGCTGAGGTACAAGTTGCAGCAAAGGATGAGGAAGAACTTGTGCGCGGAAAGATAGATGTTTTGGTGTTAAAGCAGCAATTATGGGTAGCGGTGGTTGAAGCAAAAAATAAGCAGTTTAGTGTGGATAAAGCATTACCGCAAGCGTTGTTTTATATGCTCAGAAATCCGAATTCGTCTCAACCGACATTTGGATTAGCAACGAATGGAAGTCATTTTATGTTTATTAAATTGATGCGGCAAGATACGCCTCAATATGGGTTGTCGGATGAGTTTGCGCTGAGGCGGCGAGGAAATGAGTTGTATCAAGTCTTGGCTGTATTGAAGCGATGGCAACAAACAGAATAAGCTGTCATGCATTTAAATTGGGTATTAGTAGCGAGCAAGATGCTCGCACTACAAGGATGAGCGATCGCGTCCCGTTCCATCAGCGGCTCAAACCCTTATACTAAAAGAATGCTAGCCAAGGACTCAATACTTATGGCACAAGTAATTCAAGCGAGTGAATTAACCTTGCATGATGTGGAAGAGAAATTTCACCTGCAACAAGTTGAGGATGAGCAGTTTTTTGGGGAATGGCAGGGTGAATTACCCGAAATTACAGCAACTCAAAAGGAATGGCTAGACCAAGTTAAGGCAGATTTTTTGGCACTAGAAAAAAATCCCGTCCATGAAGAAATTGTCAAAATGGTCGTATTGTCGCCGTTATTGTCCCTAGCTGGCTTGTTTCGCTATCCCTTTCGTCCGGTAGCTGAGAAACAAGTGGAAATTGTGATTGAAGAAAAGGATGAAGTGGTGCGGGGACGGATTGATGTTTTGGTGCTACATCAGCAATTGTGGGTGACGTTGATTGAGTCAAAAAGTAAGCGGTTTAGTTTGAGTGAAGCGTTACCGCAGGCGTTGTTTTATATGCTCAATAGTCCGAATCCTTTACAACCCACGTTTGGATTGGTGACAAATGGGAGTCACTTTATGTTTATTAAATTGATGCGGCAAGATACGCCTCAATATGGTCTGTCGGATGAGTTTACGCTGAGGCGGCGAGGGAATGAGTTATATGGAGTGTTGGGAGTATTGAAGCGATGGCAACAAGAATTAATAGGTAATCAGCCATAAGATAACACCTGGCGATTGGAAATCGCAGCCATACAAAGAATGGTGCGCCTACGCGCACTGACTATACAACTAACTGTTACTATTAATACCGTCGCAGATGCGGCGATCGCTCTCACTCACATTTGGGTTAGTCTTCAGGTAATCTCGTAACCAATTGCAACCAATTATCAGTAAATTATTTAGATCCAAATTTCGTAGGATCACGGTGCGGTCATCACTAGCCGAGGCAATTATCTGACCGTCGGGACTGAAACTGATACTTCTAACCCCAGCACTATGTCCGTAAAAGGTCTGTACAACAGTGCCATCTAAACGCCAGAGTTTGACAGTGCGGTCATCGCTAGCCGAGGCAATCATCTGCCCATCAGGACTGAAGCTGACGCTTTTGACCCCGGCGCTGTGTTCGTGAAAGGTTTGTAAAACAGTGCCATCTAGACGCCAAAGTTTAACAGTTTGATCTGTGCTAGCCGAGGCAATCATCTGTCTATCGGGACTGAAGCTGAGGTTATTAACTCCAGCCCTATGTCTATCAAAAGTTTGCACAAGTGTACCATCTAGACGCCAGAGTTTTACGGTGTGGTCGGTGCTAGCTGAGGCAATCATCTGCCCATCGG
Source organism: Coleofasciculus sp. E1-EBD-02 (assembly GCF_040218245.1). Classification (NCBI taxonomy): domain Bacteria; kingdom Bacillati; phylum Cyanobacteriota; class Cyanophyceae; order Coleofasciculales; family Coleofasciculaceae; genus Coleofasciculus; species Coleofasciculus sp. E1-EBD-02. The sequence continues at coordinate 28,359 of NZ_JAVJQN010000071.1, forward strand.
GACTAAAACTGAGATGATTGACCCAACTACTATGTCCCTTAAAAGTTTGTATAAGTGTACCATCTAGACGCCAGAGTTTTACGGTACAGTCACGGCTAGCCGAAGCAATCATCTGACCATTAGGACTAAAACTGACACTATAAACCGAACTTTTATGTCCTCGGAACGTTTGCACAACCGTGCCATCTAAATGACAGAGTTTAACGGTACGGTCACGGCTGGCTGAGACAAATGTGGAACTATCAGGACTAAAACTGAGGCTGTTGACCCAATCTTTATGTCCCTGAAAGATTTGCATAGCGGTGTCGTATAGACGCCAAACTTTGATAGTACGGTCACGGCTAGCCGAAGCAATCATCTGACCATCAGGACTGAAACTAACACTATAAACGGAACTACTATGTCCCACAAACGTTCGCACGACTTTGCCATCTAGACGCCAAACTTTTACAGTATGATCTGTGCTAGCCGAGGCAATCATTTGTCCATCGGGACTGAAACTAACACCGATTACCCAATTGCTGTGTCCCTGGAAAGTTCGTAACAGTGTGCCATCTAGATGCCAAAGTTTAATGGTTTGGTCATAGCTAGCTGAAGCAATCATCTGACTATCTGGACTAAAGCTAACACTCCAAACCTGATCAGTATGTCCCTCAAAAGTTCGTATTTCTGTACCATCTAAACGCCAGAGTTTGACAGTACGGTCACGACTGGTTGAAGCAATCATCTGTCCATCAGGACTGAAACTGACGCTGGTAATCCAAGCACTATGCCCCCGAAAAGTTCGCACTTCTGTACCATCTAAACGCCAGAGTTTGACAGTACGGTCACGACTGGCTGAAGCAATCATCTGTCCATCAGGACTAAAACTGACGCTGGTAATCCAAGCACTATGCCCCCGAAAAGTTTGCACTTCTGTACCATCTAAACGCCAGAGTCTAACTGTACAGTCAAGACTAGCCGAGGCAATTATTTGTCCGTCGGGACTAAAGCCGACACTCCACACCTCTTTACTATGTCCATGCCAAGTTTGCCAGATTGTTCCATCTTTACCCCAAAGTTTCACGATACCGTCTTCGCTACCAGAGGCAAGTATTTGTCCATCAGGACTATAACTGATACTCTTAAGAGCGCTATTATCACCTTGAAAGCGATTATATTCTTGTACTGAATAAATTGCCTGCCATAATCTCCCCACTATCCGAGTCTTACTCTCAGATGGCACTTCTGTCTGCTGTAATTTTTTACCTGCCTTGACGCTAGCTAATAATGCTCCTAACTGATCGTGTGATAAAAGTAAAGCTTGCGATAATGAACTTAAGGCTTCAATCTCAGCAATTTCTGCACGCTTACGATCCTGTTTTTCCTGGCACAGAAGTTCCTCTTTATCCTGTAGCGCTTGCCTTAATTTTGCTTCGGTTACTTTCTGCTTTTCTTTCGCTTCTGCCAATTCCGCTAATAATCCAATTTTTTGATTTTTGCGAATAAATTCTGCTAAATAATCATGAACTAATTGATAATGCTCATAAGGTGTTTCTGGCAACAGAAAAACTAAACCAGAATCAACAAAAATTCTTAATACCAAATCCAACTTATTCGCTTCCGTTGTCAAATCTGCCGCTAATCCCTCTAAATCCCGTTCCAATTCAGCATGAGTCTTTAGTGGACGAGTTCCTTTTTCATCCGTAAGCAAATACAGCACCAATTCCGCCGCCTGCTGATTCTCAGCACCACAATCCTCAACCACTTCCTCTAAATACCGCTTGACTAATTCTTCTTTTGTCCCTAACTCCCGATACTCCGCCAGCGTTTTAATATTCTCCGCCTGTAACTGCGCCCCCACAACCTGCAACTCAATCGGTAAGATTTCCCCTGTTGTAACCGCCAAATCCTTGACCAGTTGGTCAATTAAAGCAGGGTCTAAATAAAAGCGCGATCGCGTGGTTAAATCTTCTATAATGGCTCTGGCATCGGTTGGCGAAAAATTCCCCAATTCATACAACACATTTTTCCCCAGAATGTCATGACCAATCACACTCATGCTATCTAGGCGATTGCACTCTAACAAATAGTGCAAATAATCTTCCCGTAGCGACAGAATCACCTTCACGGATAAAATATTCAAACAGTCTGCCAAAAACTGCCAAAATAGTCGCCGTTCAGCCGGATTAGTATAAACAAAAAAGAATTCCTCAAACTGGTCAAAAATTAGCACCGTCCGCCGCTGGCGCTGTTCATCCTTTCGTAACTGTTCCAGGATTTTGGCATAAGGGGGATTGGGTGGATATGTTGTTGGTTTTTCGGGACAGTTATCCTCTAAATCAGAAGAATTAGATCGGTTTTGTTGAGCGGTTATTGTTTTTACCGAAAGGTTATCGTCTAAACCCGCCCCTACGGGTTCATCGTCATTAAGTAGCTGCTTTTCTAATTCCTCTATCCAATTGGTATAAACTCGGATTGCAATCGGAACATTCTTCTGAGTGCCAATAATGCTTTGCTTCAATGCTGGAACTAATCCCGCATTCACTAACGAACTTTTTCCCACCCCAGACCGTCCGTGAATAACAATTAATTTACAATCATTCCGTCCAATCCGTTCTAATAATCGCTCTAAATCTCGCTGTCGTCCAGAGGCGACAATTTCCGGCGCGACTGACTCCTGATTATCTGTTTTGGCTGAAGCTTCTTGTCGGTGTGGTTGCAGTCGTCCCGCACCAATAAAAGCACGAATGCCATATTGCTGTTCAATGGAACGTCGGAGTTGTTTTGTGGCAAACGCGGCTAAATATTGCCTGTCTTCAAAATAAAGGTCTCGTAATTCTTCTAATATACGGACATAAATCAGGGGATGTCCAAAATCACCCAACTCTCTGGCTTTAACTAAATGATAAATTGCGGCTTGCTTATTTCCTAACTGCCGTTCTGCTTGGGCTAAAAACAGCAAATTTAATCCCTGAATCCACTGTTTATGTTTCGGAAGTTGAGTGATAATTTCCTCCGCCTGCTGTGCCGCTTGACGCGCATCATCCCAGCGCTGTTGCTGTAAGGCGACTTCGGCTAAAAAGCTATAATCTTGGGCTAATTTACTGGTACTGCCATACTGTTTATGTAAAGGTAAAGCCTTTTTCGCTACCTGTTCTAATTCATCCCACGCTTGCATCCGTTGCAGCACTCGTTCTAATTGAGTAATGCATTTTGCTACTAAATCGGGGCGGTTTTCTTGGTCAAATATTTCTAGACAGTGCTGGAGGTTAATCTTAGATGTTTGCCAGTTAACATCCTGGTGTTTTTTGCGGTCAGTTGTGCGATAGTGGTAGAGTCCAATCTGAAATAAAACCAATCCAGCTTTTAATTTGGCATTAATCGGGGTGGGTTGAATTTCGTTATCAAGTTCCCCGATATTTGGGTCAATCGGGGCGGGTTGAGTTAGGTTATCGGTTTGATTAGACACCTTATCGGTTAAACCCGCCTCTACCTGCTGCCAAAACCTGAGACTTTGCTGAAAATACTCTAATGCTTCGGGACTATCCCCACCATTTAACCCGCGAATAAACTGTAATCCCGCCTCAAGCTGGGGGTCTAAGTCTTGCACGCGATAAGGTAACTCTTTTAACGCCAAGTCAAGTTCTGAATGACTTAAGCACCCTTGCGCTAAAACATCGGTTAACTTGTATAAGGATTGAGAGGAATTAACAGCTAATGCCGTGGCAAATAACGACTCGACATTCTGCTGGAGAACCTCAATTAACTCATCTGTGGGTATGGCGAATCGAGTTGTGGTTGTCCAACTCTCAAAATCGGGGGCAATTCTCAGGAATTTGACATGAACGGCGTCATTAATCCACAAAATAACCGGAAAGTGGAAATTCTTGCGAAACTCCTCCCGCACCTGATTGGTTGCCCTCAGCATATCATCTAAATTATCCACCGTGGCTAATCCAGACACCATCAAAGCGGCGGGCTTTTCCTGTCCTAATTGAGCGCAAATGGTCGAGTAAAGGGTTCTATCTGATTGCTTCAGGTGAATGACTCGAATATTAAGGGCGCATTGGTCTTGCACTTGCTGGATTAAACGGTCTTGCAAATACGCATAATTACACCGCGCCAGCATGATGTAAAAACGTCCTTCAGAGGCTTCAATTGCCCAGGTTAATTCCTCTAAAGCTTCTTGATTATCAATGGTACTCTCGTCTATATAGTTATCCATATTACATTTTATATAATGGAGGCTATTTTCTTAACCGTTTCACCCTCATCCCCTAACCCCTTCTCCCTGGATGGGAGAAGGGGAACCATCACTTCCAGACGCGCCAGGACAAGTCTCTATAAGGTTCCCCTTTTGCTCTTTTCTTGCTCCCCTCTCCCAAGCTTGGGAGAGGGGCTGGGGGTGAGGGCTGGATTGGGGGTGAGGGCTGAAATAGTGGGCGCAAGCCTTGCGCCCCTACCTCAAATATTATCCCTGCAACTCTTGAGCATCAACCAAAATCGGATTAACATCAAACCAAGACTCATCCTCATAATAATATTCAAACACCAGCCGACTGCGAATCAACAGTTCATAACCCTGATCATCACTCACCCATTTTCGTTGCTGCACTTGTCGCAATAACTCCCACTGATTATCCGATATTCTCAATGTCATTTCATTGCGATATTGTCGAACTAACTTGTCCAGCGTCGGGCGTGACAAGGGAAACGTCCGTTCCTTTTTAATCCAATCATTGAGTAACTTTAACAAATCGCGCACATGACCCCCACTCCGGTAGCAGAGATAGTCTAAGCTTTCCAAATTATCGAAAATTTCAGTACAATTTTCCAGGCGTTCCTGTTCGCCTAAATCGGGAAATGCCCGTGCGAGAACCATCTGTCGCAGTAAACGGATTCCGGCTTGACAATCACTGCCATCTTTTAACTGTACCGGAACCATGGGCAAGATTTTCGGTCGTTCGGGAAATCGTTGCGTCAATACACCATAATCATCGGAGAATTTCAGCGCCAAGGGCATAGTATAAACGAGATGACAATGCAGCTTGGTTAAACATTCAGCCTGATCCACAAATAAATAGTCCTGTTGTGGACGCCCCCACGGTTTTGGGCTATTATCGATCCGATCCAGGTTATCGACAATCACGACTAACCCCTTTTTACCCTGCTGTTTCAGTTTGGCGATCGCAGGTTCGATGAGTTCCTGATTAATCATCTGCAAGAGTTGGGTTTTCTGAGGTCCGAGGTACTGATTCAGCCGCTGTCGCATTGTCGCATCACTTTTCGTCTTCGCGGTGATTTCACCAATCCCAAACGCCAGGGAAACGGTATCATTTTGAGAGACAACACCCACATCTCCCAGGTTAGGCACTTTAATTCTCACCCCCTGCACCTCGGCGTTTAATACCCTGGCTGCGCCTTGTACCAGCGTCTGTAACCCCGCCAATTTGCCGAGTTGGATGGTTTGCAAACTTTGAGAAATCCGCCGTGCGATCGCCAGTAGCACATCCCCAATATCCACATCCGCCATTTCCAAGTCTTCACTGGACTCAAAATAGACGACATGAAAGCCATCTTCTTCTAGTTCTGCCTTCAGTCGCAATAACTCCGTGGATTTGCCACAACCAATATGTCCGGTAAATAAGGCGCAGGTGGGTTCATCGGGGGAGAAAAAGGTAATATTATCCTTAAGTTCCTCAATAATCTTCCCCCCGCGCACTGGGGAAAAGTCGATATAAAATTTCTGGTCTTCCGGATTGTCCACAACCAACGTCCGGCTAGGGTTCGTTGCTTTAAAAAATGTCTGTAACTCTACCTTCATCGCTTTGCCTCGTGAGACCCCGCATTCAGCGAAGCAATGCGGGGAGGGATAGAGGTCAAACCAAACCACTCAATGTGGTAAGGTTTGACGATCCAGTTGTAGGCACGACGATTAATCCCGTGCTTCGCTGCAACAACTGGACTTTTTTGGCGGTAAACTGTCCTAGTCGTTTCCATTTAGCATCGCTAACTGAAACTTGTTTCTCGGTGTCTCCAGAGCACCAACCGATGTAAGTATTTCCGGATTTTTCGGCTCTAACTTTGTCGCCCTTGCTGACCCCATGGCGGGTAACTGTACCGCCATACTTGCGCCGTTTACCACCCTTAGATGGAACGCACAGGTGTAACTGCCTACGACTGATTGGCGGTCTACGGATTATTGCAAATGGTGCAGGTGTGATTTGAACATCACCACACCATCCGCCGTGCTTGGCATTGTCAGAGTGCCACTCTTGCCATTGAGTGAACTCAAACGCTGCCAGGGTCACACCATCAACAGCATGGGTTGCAGGTATCTGTTTGTCCTTATTTTTCTTGTCCTTGGCTAATCCCAACCACTGCCTTAGCTGGCTAGTTCCGTTACCATTCCGTTGCCATCCCTGATGGGTTATCACCGGAGCTAATTCGGATAGCCAGTTGAGCATTTGCCGTTGACCCACCATAACTGGAGAGAATCCGACACTCCTACGAGCCGATTTGCGACCACTGGTTTTATCCACATCAGCCATGACTAGCTCATAGTGGATAGCACTAACGGGAAACAGCTTGAACAACTCTTTGATTACTCGTAGCTCTAACTGCCTGTTGGCTCGGATTGATGGAGACAACTTGCCTTGTCTTCGGTTGTCAAACCTGGCTGGGCGGTGGCAACGTTCAGAGTAGGGGAGTTTACGGTTAATCCGTCTACCGCGTCTTGCTCGGCGCATCACTCGCCGCAGTTCCATCCGCTCCTTGACCGTCTTAAACGGTAAGACTAAATGTCCCATCCAAAGGGTGACGGAACTCGACTGAACCCCAACTCCCGAATACCTTTTGCCGGGATCTATGCCCACGGCTATAGGTTGCGTTTCCTCTCCTGTTTCAAAAGTTAACTGAATGGCAAAGCATTCTAAGTCGTTGTACACAACTTTGGCTTTGCCTTCCTTTAGCCAACGTCTGGCGCGGCTAGGCTTGGTGGGCATTAAGGGTTTACCCGATTTTGATAAAACTGGTACTCGTAGCATGGTGATAAACCTCACGAGTGAAAGTATTTAGTCCCTTCCCGCATCTCGACTAAGATGTCTTGTCTTAACAACAACTCAGCAAAGAGTTTTAGAGATAAACCCGGACTAGGGAGGCATCCGGTAGTCTGTACCAAGTCGAGACTCTATGCGGTATTCAACGTTTTAAATCACCGTTTGCTCGGCAATCCCTGACTTCAAGCGTTCCTCAAGTCAGGGTTGTTGAATTTCCCAGTTCCTTCGCGTTTAACGCATTATTCGATACCATAGCTTAGTTATGGGTCATTGGTCAGTCATTGGTCATTGGTCATTTGTCCTACTCGCGAAGTGCTAACCAAGCTACGTCCTACTCGCTCCTGATAAGGAACCAGCTACATCCTTTGCCTGCTTCTTTCTGTCTTGGAGTGTTCTGCCTTTCTGGTTTAGCACAATTTTTACTATGTTAAAAACTATTCATAAAACCAAACCATTTTCTTTCTTTTTTATCTTCCTTTTTACCCTATTTTTGACGCTTCAGCTTGCCTTTCCTTGGGTTAGCGCTCAAGAACTACCTAAGCCTCAACCTTGGGAGATTGACGGCATAGTCGCGGCTCTGGATGATGGGCATGACCAGGTAAAAGAGTATGCTTTGCAGAAATTAGCTGATTACTCGAAGTTTCGCGACTTTCAAGCTGTGGTGGACACACCCGAAGATATTGCCAAGAAAGTTGCCAATATTCTTCAAGATGAAACCGTTGACTCAGAAGTTCGTGGCTCGGCAGCTTATGCACTAGGACATCTAGTCGGATATCTAGAGGAAGCAGACACCCAATACATCTCGCAGATTCTCAACTTTCTTCAAGATGAAACCATTGACTCAGAGGTTCGTATCTCGGCAGCCTATGCATTAGGATATCTAGGGGAAGCAAGTGTCCAATACATCCCACAGATTCTCACCTTTATCCAGGATGAAACCATTGACTCAGAAGTTCGTGACTTGGCAGCTAATGCATTAAGGAATCTAGGGGAAGCTTCCGCCAAATATATCCCGGAAATGGCTAACATTCTTCAGGATGAAACCTGTGATGATAGCGTGCGTGGCGAGTTAGCTGAGGCATTACTTAGTCTAGGAGGAGCTAGCGCTCTATACATTCCTGAGATTCTTAATTTCCTTCAGGATGAAACCGTTGATTCAGACGCTCGTCGTTGGGCGGCGGATTCATTAGATAATCTGGAAGAAGTCGCTGTCCAATATGCCCCTGAGATTGCCAACCTTGTCCAAGATAAAACAGTTAATGCTCAGGTTCGTGTCGAGGCAACTTATGCATTACTAGATCTAGAGGAAGCAGGTGTCCCATACATCCCACAGATTCTCAACTTTTTCCAGGATGAAACCGCTGATCATAACGCTCGTGAAAGAGCGGCTAGAGGACTAAGGTATTTGGGGAAAGCCAGCGCTTCATACATCCCTGAGATTCTTAATTTCCTCCAGGATGAAACTGTTAATGATGGGGTTCGTGTCTCGGCGACTGAGGTATTCGAGGATATGGAGGAAGCTAGCGCCCCATACATCCCTGAGATTCTTAATTTCCTCCAGGATAAAACCGTTGATCATAGAGTTCGTTCCCGGGTGGCTTATCAATTAAAGAATTTGGATACAGCCGACGCCCAATACATCCCTGATATTCTCAAGTTACTCCAGGATAAAACCATTGAGCCATACGCTCGTCGTTGGGCGGCTAATGTATTAGGGAATTTGGGAGAAGCCGCAACCCAATATGCTCCTGAGATTGCCAAGATTTTCCAGGATGAAACCGTTGATGATGAAGTTCGTGCTGAGGCGGCTGAGGCATTAATAAATTTGGGGGAAGCCAGTACCCCATACCTATCTGATATTTTCAAATTTATCCAGGATGAAACCGTTGAATCATTCGTTCGTAGTGATGTGGCTGAGGCATTAGGTAATCTAGGAGAAACTGGCGCTCCATACATTCCGAAAATTCTCAACATCATCCAGGATGAAACCGTTGATGATTACGTTCGTAGTGATGTGGCTGAGGCATTAGGGTATATGGGGAAAGTTAGCGCCCCCTACATTCCTGACATACTCAACATTATTCAAGATGAAACCGTTGACTCAGAGGTTCGTAGTGAGGTGGCTGAAGCATTAGGTAATCTGGGGGAATTTACTGCCACATACATCCCTGAAATCCTCAACATTATCCAAGATAAAACTGTTGATTACGGAGTTCGTAGTTCGGCAGCTTATGCATTAGGGAATCTGGGAGAATTTGCTGCCAAATATATCCCTAAAATTACCAATATTATTCAGGATAAAACCCTTAACTCATGGGTGCGTTTTCAAGTCGCTAAAACATTAGAAAATCTAGGAGAATCCAGAACAAAATATGCTTCTGAGCTTGCCAAAATCCTTCAGGATGAAACCGCTGGCTTAAGGACTCATTATTGGGTAGCTCGAGAATTAGTTGATTTGGGGGAAGCAAGACCTACATACATTCCTGAACTCCTCAATTTTATTCAAAATGAAACTGTTAGCAACGATGCGCGTCGCTATCTGGTTTATCGCTTAAGCAACTTTGAGGAAGTTAGCAGCGAATACATTCCTGCTGTTCTTAACTTACTCCAGGATGAAATCGTTTATGAACAGGCTCGCGGTGCGGTAACTGAGCTATTAGGAAAAATGGATAAAAATAGTGCTGCATATATTCCTAATATTCTCATGTTAATCCAGGATAAAGGCATTTCCTCATGGGTTCGTCGCCGGACGGCTGAAGAATTAGTCAATATCATAAAACTGAGATTAAATGAGGCTATTATTATCCTGAGTAATGTCTATGAACATACTAATTATAATTATTATTCATATTTGGAACGATGGCGATTCTTAACCTATTTTTTAAGTGGGGGAACGGATGAAGTAAAAACCCTGTTGAAATGGGTTGGCTTGCCTAAATCAATTCCCACTGCACTCAACTATCAAGAAGGCAAAAAAACGCTGGAACTGTTTCTCCAAGTTTGGGACAATGCTCAGGATTTACCCCAACTGCAAAATGACTTAGCCGAAAAGATAGCCGTAGTGACTCGTCTTGTCTCTTGGCAATCCCAGGATAGTGATGTACTCCAACGCCATTACAATAACCTCAAAGCCGGAAACTTCCCTCAAGCTGATACGGTTGAGGCAGTCATCCAGGATTTACGCTCCACGAAAAGAGGAGTGAAATCAGCCCTGTTGAAAAGGAAATCGCGGAACCAAACGAAACAAAGTTCGCTTGACAAGGACTAATCGAGGGTGTGGAAACCCGCGCAGGCGGGTGCAACTTTGTGTAGCTGCGGTTTAAACCGCCCAGTTAACTCGGATACCGGGATGAGAACCCAAAACCCTGCAACAATCGATAACATAAGTAAAAATAGATCCCAATTGAACTGATAAACCTTGTTATCTCTAGGATGGATAACTCTAAGCGTCTAAACTCCAAAATCCTACCAATCCATTCCTAGCCTTGAGTGAAACACCATGCCCAAATCTCCCAAATCCCTCAGTGGTAACCAAATCCGACAAAAATTCCTGGACTTCTACGCCAAACGGCAACACCAGGTTTTGCCGTCGGCTTCCTTAATCCCGGACGATCCCACCGTCTTACTCACTATCGCCGGGATGTTACCCTTTAAGCCGATATTCCTGGGACAACGCCAGTCGGACTTTTCCCGCGCCACCACCTCGCAAAAATGTCTCCGCACCAACGATATTGAAAATGTGGGACGCACGGCGCGACACCATACCTTCTTTGAAATGCTGGGCAATTTTAGCTTTGGCGATTATTTTAAAGAACAAGCGATCGCGTGGGCATGGGAGTTATCTACACAAGTCTTTGAATTACCCCCAGAACGCCTGGTGGTGAGTGTGTTTCGAGAGGATGACGAAGCCTTTGCCATCTGGCGGGATAAAATTGGTATCCCCGCCCATCGTATCCAGCGGATGGGCGAAGAGGATAACTTCTGGGCATCGGGTCCTACAGGTCCTTGTGGTCCCTGTTCAGAAATCTATTACGACTTCCACCCGGAAAAGGGTGACAAGGACATCGATTTAGAAGACGACACCCGGTTTATCGAATACTATAATCTGGTGTTCATGCAATACAACCGGGATGCGGATGGGAATCTCACCCCCCTACAGAATAAAAATATTGACACCGGGTTGGGATTAGAGAGGATGGCGCAAATCCTCCAGCAGGTTCCTAATAACTACGAAACGGATCTGATTTTCCCGATTATCAAGACGGCGGCTGAGATTGCTGGACTTGATTACGCCAAGAGTGACGAGAAAACCAAAGTATCCCTAAAGGTGATTGGGGATCACATTCGCGCCGTCGTTCATCTGATTGCTGATGGCGTTACCGTGTCAAATACGGGTCGTGGCTATATCCTACGCCGTTTAATCCGGCGAGTGGTGCGTCATGGACGCTTAATTGGCATTGCCCAAGGCGAGTTTACCACCCAAGTCGCCGAAACCGCGATCGCACTGGCTGAAGATGCCTATCCGAATGTGCGACAACGGGATGATTCGATTAAAGCGCAATTGCAACGCGAAGAATCTCAATTCCTGAAACGCATCGAAAACGGCGAGAAGCTATTGGCAGAGATTCTGGCGAAAAAGCCGGATAGTATTTCTGGAATCGATGCCTTTACCCTCTATGATACCTACGGGTTCCCCTTGGAATTAACCCAAGAAATTGCCGAAGAACAAGGGATTCCGGTAGATTTGGCTGGCTTTGACGTGGAAATGGAGAAGCAGCGCCAACGGGCAAGAGATGCCCATAAAACCATTGATTTGACGGTACAGGGAAGCTTGGATAAGTTAGCTGAACATATCCATGGCACGACATTCCTAGGGTATAGTGAACCCCAGTCTACGGCTCAAATCGAAGTCTTGTTAGTCGAAGGGAAAGCGGTAGACTCTGCCCCATCGGGTACAGAGGTGCAGATTATTTTAGACCAAACCCCATTCTATGCCGAATCTGGGGGACAAATTGGCGATCGCGGTTATTTGTCGGGCGATAATTTAGTGGTACGGATTGAAGATGTTAAGAAAGAATCCGACTTCTTTGTCCATTTTGGTCGCGTGGAACGGGGAACCCTAAACCTAGGCGATACTGTTACCGCCCAAATTGACCGCGCTTGTCGCCGTCGCGCCCAAGCCAATCATACGGCGACTCATTTATTACAAGCGGCGCTGAAAAAGATTGTTGATCCGTCGATCTCCCAAGCCGGTTCCTTAGTCGCATTTGATCGGCTGCGGTTTGATTTCAACTCTTCCCGTTCCCTGACACCAGAGGAATTAACCCAAATTGAGGAGCAAATTAATACCTGGATTGCTGAAGCCCACGGTGCAGATGTGGCGATTATGGCACTTACAGATGCTAAGGCAAAAGGTGCGATCGCCATGTTTGGTGAAAAGTATGCCGATGAGGTACGAGTCATTGATTTCCCCGGTGTTTCGATGGAACTCTGCGGCGGAACTCATGTGAATAATACCGCTGAAATAGGTGTGTTTAAAATTGTCGCTGAAACTGGCGTAGCGTCCGGGATTCGGCGCATCGAAGCGGTAGCGGGTCCGGCGGTATTGGATTATCTGAATCTGCGGGATAAAGTGGTCAAAGAATTAAGCGATCGCTTTAAGGCAAAACCGGAAGAAATCCCTGATCGCATTACCAATCTCCAGAACGAACTCAAAGCGTCTCAGAAAGAATTAGACGCCGTGAAACAAGAATTGGCATTAGCCAAATCGGATCAGGTATTAAGTCAAGCTGAATCCGTGGGTGAGTTCAAGGTTTTAGTCGCCAATCTGGGAGACATTGAACCCGACGCCCTGAAAACCGCAGCGGAACGACTTCAGCAAAAACTGGGCGAAAGTGCGGTTATTTTAGGTTCTGTACCCACAGAAGGGAAAGTTAGTTTAGTAGCGGCGTTTAGTACCAAAGTCCACAAAGAGAAGAAACTACAAGCAGGTAAATTTATTGGTGGAATTGCCAAATTGTGTGGCGGTGGCGGTGGGGGACGCCCCAACCTAGCCCAAGCTGGGGGACGAGATTCCAGTAAGTTACCGGAAGCCTTGGATACAGCCAAACGTCAGTTAATTGAACAGTTGCAGTAATCATGTAGTAGTGGCGTGACCCAGCTAAAATGGTGCAATAGCAAATTAGCGCCAAGCCATGTAATATAAGGGTTGTAGCGTTTTTATAAAGTCACACTTAAGCTGGGTCACGACAGTAGGCTGGCAAGCTTAAAGTTGTGGGTAAAATTTTTCTGGATCGCTACTCTCATAAGGGTTTGAGAAAATACTTGACCACTGTTTTAAGCTTGCCAAGCCAGTAGGGTGGGCATTGCCCACCTTTTTTGCCGTATGAATTAGGCAACTTATAGTGGTGCGTTACGGCAAGATCGAGATGAAAGGAATTACATTCAACAACCCTGACTTAGCTAACGCTTGAAGTCAGGGATTGTCAGACAAACGACAATTAAACGTTGAATACCGCATAGAGTCTCGGTTTGGTACAGACACCCGGATGTTTCCCTAGTCCGGATTAAATCTAAAGCCTTTTGTCGGGCTGTTGTTAAGTCAAGACATCTTAACCGAGATGGCGGGA